>JAFTBT010000176.1 GCA_017455085.1 Synergistaceae bacterium | reverse complement strand
GTCTCCAGATCGTCAAATGCCCACGCAACAGGAGACACCCTCATTGCCGAGCCGTTCCCGAAACTTCCGTAAGGCTGCCTTTCACGGCTAGAGAGCCACTGCGCAAATTTCGGGCCGTAGCCTATAAGCGGGTATGCATGTCCGAATCTGTGCATGGAGTCGATAACTGTATCAGCGAACGCAGACATTTCCGGGATACCTCCGCGCACTGGTATGCTCTCCATTAACGCGCTGGCAATTGCGAATGTCATCACAGTATCGTCAGTGAACCGAGATATCTCACTGAACAGCGGAAAGTCTGTAGTCTTGATGTTGTTGCGTTTGAACTCGTAGGGGCTGCCGATGATGTCCCCAGCTATTGCGCCTAACATGCTTTAGCCCTCGAAAGGCTTCACGTGTTTCACTGCCTCTGGCTGAGAAATTTTCGCGTCTCCGTTGTCGATGTCGATTAGTGAGTACTTGCAGTTGCCCATTCCGAGCTCGTTCATGTACGTGAGCTGACGCAGGCCGCGCCGTGACTCCATGCGTTCGACTAAATCATGATGATACTTTTCCGGCATAGCGTAGACCAGATCAACACATGCCCAGTCGATTGCGGCTATATCCAGCGAGGCCAGAATACCCACGTTCGGAGTAACTACCGGCTCAGCAGCAACGCCCTCACAGTCGCAAGAAACTGACATGTTCCGCATGACGTTTATGTAGGCTATATTTTTCCCGAAGTGGTCAACCGTAGCTTTTGCGGACTCCGCGATTCTCTCCATGAACTCTTCGCCTGCGATGTCCCATTGGTCTGGCTGGCCGGGTGTTGTGTGAATCATTGCCTTTCCGATTCTGCTGTCAGCACAGCCAATACCGATGTTCTTGTTCGAGCCGCCGAAGCCTCCCTGAACGTGTCCCTTGAAGTGCGTCACGACCAGCAGCGAGTCGTAATCCAGCAGGCTTTTTCCGACGGACATTTCCGTGAAGTAGTGGCCGCCTTTTACGGGAAGCATAGCAGTTCCGAACTCGTCCATGATGTCGACCGGAGCGAAGTCCCAGCCGTTGATCTTGAGGGTGTTTCTGTGCTGAGGTGTGGTGTATCTGTCGCCTTTGTAGTATGCGTTTGTCTCGACGATGTGTGCACCGGGCAGCTTTTCGGCGATGAGGTCTTTCACCCAAGTGCGAGGGATGATGTTCGGGCCGTGGGGTTCTCCTGTGTGAAGCTTGATAGCGATTTTGCCGGTGAGGGATTGGGCGATGCGGGCGAAAATCTTTCTGAGGCCTTCGGATGATAAATCTCTGGTGAAGTAGACTACTGACTCTGAGCCTGAACGTTTCTCGTAGGGAATGTAGACATTGCCATTGTGAGCAAGTGCCATGATGAAACCTCCTGTGTGTGAAAAATTATGAAGTATGTTGATGGATGAAGTCTATTGTAGCATAAAGCCCAGTGTGAAGAATCTTGCGGCCTCACGAAACACAAACGCCGTCACGAAAGAGTCTTGCACCTCCACGCATCACAAACACCGTCACGAAAAATCTTGCACCCTCACGAAACACAAAGCCCCGTCCGTTTTGGGGAACAGGGCAGTAATTTTCTTGAGCGGGTTATTGGCGCGCCTGAGGAGATTCGAACTCCTGACCTTCGGCTCCGGAGGCCGACACTCTATCCGCTGAGCTACAGGCGCAACTTGTGAGATTATAGCACATGATATAATTACACGGAATTTCCCATGACTACAATGCAGAAATATCTTGCTTGATTGGAGATCTTATTTTGGCCGAAGATTTTGCGTACCCTCTTACGGCGGAACAGCTTTACTTTTACGACTACCAGAAAACCGCACCAGATACCACTATGTACAATCCTTATCCTGTTTTGTTTAAGCTGCGTGATTTTGTTGACCCTGAAAAATTCGCTCAGACTCTCGTGAAAAATCTACAGGCTCACCCCGCGTTTTTGAGCGTCATCGAAGAACATAACGGAATCCCTGTGCAAAAATACGATCCAGCTAAAGTTCCGTTCATACCGGTCGAGAAAATTTCTGAGGCGGATTTGTTCAGCATAAAGGACGATCTGATTCAGCCCTTTGGACTCGATGGAGGACCTCTCTCAAGGCTCAGAGTGTTTATCACAGAGCAGAGCAGCTACGTATTCTCCGACAATCATCACATAATCTGCGACGGAATAGGCGCAGCGATATTCATACACGACATCCAGAAATTTTATGACGGCCAAGAAGTACCACCAGATCCTTGGTTCGCATACCTTCAGGAACGTGAAGCCGCTAAATCTTCACCGCACTACGCAGAGTCCAAAAAGTGGCACGAGGATTTTTACGGGCATGTGGATTTCTGCGGATACCCTCACACCGATTTTCCGGACGGAGGGCAAAACAAACAAGGCCTTCTGCAAATACCTGCAGGCGTAACTGATAACGGGCTCGATATTCTCAGACGCTTTCACCTCACACATACGGAGTTCTTCAATGCAGTATCACTCATTGCCACAGCCGAATACAATCACGATCCCAGAGTGTTAATCACTTGGTGCTACAGAGGCCGCTGGAAGAAAGAACATCACCGCATTGTAGGGATGATGATTCAGGATATACCCGTCTACGTGAATATGCAGGGTCTCTCAGCCGGAGAAATCTTGGCTGCTGTCCGTGAACAGACTAAAAGCTGTCTGGCTCACAGAGATTACCCGTATGCTTCGCTGGACGAAAAAATGCTTGAGGATGACAATTTATGCGTCCTATATCATGGAAATCTACACAATACATATTTCATAGATTTATTTGAGAAGTCCATTGAGATACAGAACAAGAAGACAGGTTCGGAAAATATCCTCAACATCGAAATTGAAGATAACGCTAACGGAATCGATCTGCTGTTCGACTACGCCGCACACAGGTACAAGCCCGAAAGCATACAGAGATTCGCGGATATGTTCGTGAGAATAATTCATGACCTTTTGAGTGCGATGAACAAAGGCAGTTTATGATGATACACAGCAAATCACTCGGACAGCATAAATTTTTCTCGATGATCTTTGTCGCCACCGCCAATATGGCACTGGAAGTTCTGATGCTTATGGTTGATACGGTCTTGGCCGGTCATGCTGTAGGTGAAACAGGAGTCTCCGCCATGAACATAATGACTCCTGTTGCGACACTGATGGACTTTTCCGGAACAATAACAGCTACAGGAGTATCCATCTGTTACGCTGCAGCAATGGGCAGGGCTGACAAGAAACGGGCTGATGAACTTTTCGGAATGAGCCTGATCGTCGGGGTAGTGTCCGGTGTTCTGTTATGGCTGATGATGGAAACGGGGCTTGATGAATATTTGTCTGCTCAGACCCTCGATGCTGAACTGTCCGGCCAATCTGCAATCATGTCTTATGCGCGGGAATACTACTCAATTTACAGGTTTGTGCTGATGATAGAGCCTACAGTGATAATTTTGGGCTGCATGGTCTACTATGACGGCGACGAATTTACCTCAAGCATTGACAGCATGACCAAGATATTCGGAAACCTTATCATGTCCGTAATATTCGCGTTTGTGTTCAAAATGGGAATGAAGGGGCTTGCGCTTGGGACTCTGCTGGCGGATGTACTCAGCTTTGCAACACTGTCAACACACTTTTTCCGCAAAAATAACTCACTTTCTCCGAGAATGCATTTCAGCTTCAGAGACCTCTGGGATTTCTTCAGGCTAGGTTTTGCTGATTCGGCACTTTACTTAGTGTTGGGTGTTTTGCTTGTCTCTATCAACTCGTTTACTGTTAAGACCTTCGGCAGTAAGTTTCTGCCAGTGATCTCAATGATAATAAGCATTACTGAACTTTCCATGATGTTCGACGGCGTAGCAGAAGCAGTTATTCCTATTGTCAGCGTGTATCACGGCGAAGGGAACTACAAGCCCATACGCAAGATTATGGCCTCAGGAACAAAAGTATCACTGATTGAGGGTGCTGCGTTCTCTGTGATACTGCTGGTGTTTGCTGACCATGTGCCTGGAATTTTCGGGATTGATGACCCTGAGATTCTGGGAGCATGTGTGAATGCCGTGCGTATTACTTCGACAACGTTAGTATTCTCTGCTCTGCTGTTCCTGTTCGAGACGTACTACATGACGATTGATAAATCCCTTGTTGTGGTGGTGTCGCTGTTCACCCGGAATTTTGCGATGCCTATGTGGTTGGGTGTACTGCTGGGCTCTGCGGTGGGCATAGACGGCATAGCGTTGGGTGCGGCTCTGAGTCAGCCGATAGTGTTTTGTTTGTGCGCCGGCCCCTTATGCATGATATATGGCTGCAAAAATTTTCCCCTCTACCTTGAGGAGCAGGACTATATCGCCGACTATGATGTGCTGCTGACTCAAGAAAACATTATGCACACCAGAGACGAGGCAGAAAAATTCATGACTGCCCGCAATATGCCCAGTAACGTTATTCATAAGATCATGCTCCTGATTGAGGAGACCGGAATACTGATCATCGAGCGCAACCCGAAAAAGCAGGTATTAGCCGAGTTCACGATAGAGCTTCATGAAGACGAATCGGCGAAGTTGACGGTGAGGGACAACGGCGAGATTTTCGACATGACTGACGCAGATATGGATGTTGTTTCGTGGAGGAGCTATTTCTTGTCGCGCATAATGTCAATCATCAAGCGGAAGAATCTTACAACATTGAGCTTCAACCGGAATATATTGGCAGTACTTGTGAATAAGGAGAGTGCTTGACGTGATAGAGTTTGCAGATTTTGACGTACAGGATACTCCGCGTTATCTGGAGCATGTCAGGAAGTGTGCACAGATAACGGACGTATTGTCGCCGTTTATGCAGCTGGCCTTAAAGGAGATGTTTCGAGTCAAACGCGGATATGCTGAAGGCCTGTGCTGGACTGAGGGGGTATACTTCGGAGAAGAGGGGTATGCTGTGCCTGCTGGGGACTGGAGAAGGACGGACTGGGCAGATGTTTTCAGGAAGCATGTTCCGGCGGGGACAAGGTTTCTGTTGGTGCCGTCGTATGCTGCAGACATGTGGAGGAGTCAGCTCGGAGAGTCTATTCTTGCGGAGGAGACAGACCCTAAAGAGTGGGATTATATTTTGAGTACGGAGAGGATGGAAAGTTTTGCAAGCAAGAAGTTACAGAGCTTCCGCAGAAAATGCAGAGCCTTCGAGAGGGAATATGACTACTCTATAGAGCCGATAACTCCGCAGATATTTCCGGAGCTGAGGGAATTTCACAAGGCAGCAGAAGAGAATATCCGACAGCGTCACGGTGAGTCAGAATACCTAGAGCTCGACGACTACGAATTCTACAAAGCATTAGAGTACTGGGAGAAACTGGATCACCTTTTCGGATTTGTGGTTAGGGTAGGCGGTAAAATTGCTGCGTATAATATTGACGAGGTCTTTGACGAAATATATTCTATGGGGCATTTCATGAAGGCTGATTACAGCTACAATGGAGTGAATCAGTTCGCCTACTGGTACGATGCGAAATCCAGCTTAGAGCGCGGAATCCTGATACGAAACATTATGGGGGTCGACGATGAAGGCCTGCGCATGTTCAAGGAGCATTTAGACCCGCTTGTGATTCTGAAGAAGTATCACGTTACGTACTTGCCGTGAGATACACAAAGCCCCTTCCCGATTCATTCAGGAGGGGGCATAAATATATCCCGTGAGCAATTTTTGCAGCTAGATTATCCCGTGAGCTATCTTCGTGAAAAACTCCACCAACGGCTCACAGTACAGCCCATACACAAACGCTCCCACTGCAAGCACCCCTAACGGCAAAAGCATCTGCCACCCCGGATCACTCACTCCCTGATTCGCGGTCTCAAAGTCGAAATTTTTGCCCGGCATGATGAATATACTTAATATCGAGAACACATACAGCACCGTCAACACCGCACTCACCATCAGCACCGCTATTCCAGCATGTCCCAAAGGATACCCCGCCGCACACGCAATCCCCAGCTCCCACTTTCCCATGAACCCCGCAGACGGAGGAAGCCCGCACAACGCTAACCCAGACACCAGCAACGCAAGTGATGTTTTCTTCATTCCGAGAGCAAGCCCCCGCATGTCAAACAGGTATTCACGTTTGGTCTGGCACAATATAGCTCCGGCACAGAAGAACAGATTTATCTTCATGATCGCGTGGCCTCCCATGTGGGTTAATGCTCCTACAAGGCCTTCCGGTGTCAGTAATAACACTCCCAGCAGAATATATGACAACTGGCTGATCGTAGAGTATGCGAACCTGCGCTTGAAGTGCTGAGTCGCAAGTGCCATTGATGAACCGTACACTATCGTCACGCACACCATAATGAACGCCGCCCACTGCGCCCAAGTTCCCGAAAGAGTCTCAGGCTCGAAAACATACCATGTGAGTCTCGTCACAGCAAATATCCCTGCCTTCACGACAGCAACAGCATGTAGCAATGCCGTCACAGGAGTCGGAGCAACTGACGCGCCAGGCAGCCACCCATGAAACGGAAACACTGCCGCCTTCACGCCAAAACCCAAGAATCCCAAGAACCACGCCCACAAAAGCATCTGGCTCGGCTCGTTCGGCCACACTCCCAATGTCCCGCCCAGCGTGAAAAATTCCCCGCCGCCTTGAGACATCGTGTAGCTCAACGCGATAAACGCACATGCTGCTCCTCCGACAGAATAGATCAGGTACTTACGTCCAGCATATCTCGCGCGGCCGTCCATCTCGTGCATGACGAGGGGTAACGTCGTAAGAGTCATCACTTCGTAGAACAAATACAGCGTCAACAAATTCGAGGAGAGAGCTATTCCGGAAACGATTCCGTACGTCAGAACGAACCATCCAAAGAATGATGCCTCCCGGTGTTCGTGGCTCATGTACTCGAAAGCGTACAGGGCTGTCAGCGGCCACAGTGAGGCTATGAGGCCTGCGAAGACCATCCCCAAACCGTCAAGCCTTAAGGCAAACGCAGCACGTTCGGAGAGCCGGAAGAGAGTCAGAGTGTTTGCAGGAGGGTATATCACGAGGAGGGCAATCACTAAACTGTTCAGAAGCACAGCACACTCAATGAAGATGTTTCGGGCTTTGCGGTCGGTGAAATTCACAGCGGGGATCATCAATGCGGAGAGGGCAGGCAGAAGAATAGGGAGCAGCAAGAATTTTTCACTCATGTGGTAAATTCCTCCGTAATAATAAAATCAGGGATATATGCATTATACACAACAAGTTATGATTTGCTAGATTTTTGTGCTAGCTCTGTCTGGGTGTTCTCCTCCCCAGCCTAACGGGGGCATATTCTCCAGACGCATAATATCCTCACGCTCGAGAGTGATATTCGCAGCAGCCATGTTCTCGCGCAGACGTTCAGGACTCGATGCTTTGGGTATGGGCATAACGTTTTCGCTCAGGCAGAAAGCTAGACACACTTGCACCGGACTCACGCTATACTTTTCCGCAAGCTCACGGATCAACACATCATCCAGCACCCGCCCGCGACCTATTGGACTCCAAGCCTGAAGGAGAATCTTGCGTGAACGATAGTACTCCAGCGCGAAGGCCTGAGTGTGTCCGGCGTGGAACTCCAGCTGCGCAACTGAAGGCATAATCTCGCAGTGAGACATGATATTTTCGGCGTGGTATGGCAGAAAATTGCTTAGCCCCAACGCACGAATTTTCCCCTGCTTATGAAGAGTCTCCATAGCCCGCCAAGTCTCTATGTCAAGCTCGCGCCAATCCTTACGCTCCATGTCAGGTCTCGGCCAGTGGATCAGGTACACATCAAGGTAATCTGTTTCCAAAGCCTCAAGGGTACGTGAAAAGCTCGCTATAGTACTCTCGTAACCCATATCAGTCTTCCATACTTTGGAGGCCAGAAAAAACTCATTACGTGGTATTCTGCTCTGAGTGAGTGCCCGGCCAAGAAGGGACTCGTTACCGTAGAAAGATGCTGCGTCGAAATACCTGTAGCCTTCCTGAACGGCGAGAGTCATTGCGTCCTGAGTAGCTTTGTACGTTCCGAAACCTATTGCTGGTAATTTGAGGCCATTATTCAGCGAAAACTGCAACATGAAAATTACTCCCTATATGATATGTATATTTGACAGATTGGAATATTGGGTATAAAATTCCGGCTCAACCAATCCAGTAAACAATTCTTTTCGCAACTACCTTTCAGAATAGAGCGGCCGGAGCCCAAAACACTCCGGCTTTCATCTACCCCTCTTACTTGTTGAGGAACGTATTCACCAGTTCTTTGACTCTTGAGCCGTCAGCTTGGTCTTTTGCTTTAGACATAACAGCTTTCATGAGTTTGCCCATGTCTTTGGGGCTTGAGGCGTTAATTTCTGTTGCTGCCTCTGTGATTATTGCGGTGAGTGCTTCGTCAGATAATTGACTCGGTAAATACGGTTCGAGTATCTTGACTTCGGAGAGTTCTGCTTGGGCGCGTTCGGCTGCACCTCCGGAAGAATATTGCTCTGCGGCATCTTTGCGCTGCTTGATGAGTCGCTTGATGACGGTTTGGACGTCAGAGTCGGTGATCTCGTAGGATTTGCCTTTGTCAGCCTGAAGTTTCTGGAGTTCGGCTTTGAGCATTCTGAGTGTGGAGAGTTTTGGTTCTTCGCGAGCTTTCATGGCCTGAGTGAGGTTATGAGTAATATCCTGTACTAATGACATAACTATTCCTCCTGTTTGTGAGTAATAAAAATTGCTGTGTTAAGACATAATCTTGATGCGGGTTCATGAGTACAACAACTTCAGTGTGAGTACAACAACTGCTGTGTGAGTACAACAACTGCTGTGTGAGTACAACAACTGCTGTGTAAAAACATGTCCTTGCTGTCGATTATGGGTAACAAAAAAGGGGAGCGGTTTTCTGCCCCCCATTACTGCCGGAAAGTCTAGCCTATACTTCTGCGGCGCATACTCTTACGCTTACGGGCAGCTTCTGCGCGCTTGATCTTCTTGGCATCGCTGGGCTTCTCGTAATGCTCACGTTTTCTGGCTTCCCTGAGAGTGCCTACCCTAGCTACTTCACGCCTAAAACGTTTCAAGGTATCTTCTAGAGACTCGCCGTCTTTGCGGGTTACGGTTGTCATGGTTCATTTCCCTCCCTTCAGAAATTCACGGTACAGCAGGAAATTTATCCCGGAGGCCATCCGAGATTACGACCTGCTAGTAAATGCAAATGGAGGTGCGGTACTGTCTGCCCGCCATGTTCACCGGTATTGATGACCATTCTGTAGCCTTTTTCTTCGAGGCCGAGCTTGCGGGCAATATTTACTGCACTGCCGAGAATGCTGCTCCACACTGAAGGATTATCCACAGCTGCGGAGGAGGCGTAGTGCTGCTTGGGAATCACCAAAATGTGAACGGGTGCCTGCGGGTTTAGGTCGTTGAAGGCTACGACGTTCTCATCACTGTAGACAAAATTAGTAGGGATTTCTCCGTTTGCTATTTTGCAGAAAATACAATCACTCATAAAATTTTTATGCCTCCTCGGGATTACGCATAGAATTGTATACCAGAATTATTTATCACACAATTCAAATATACTGATTTTTCGTGCAAGTACATAGTTATGTGTATAATGCAGCTACTGATCATAAGGAGGCTATATCAATGCAGAAAAAGTTAGTAGTTCCGGTTTTGTGTGTGATGCTTTTGCTGGTGTGTGGGGTTTCGTGTGCGTCAGATGTCGATGTTTGGCATGATCCCTCACTGAAAATCTCTGACCTCAAGAAAGTTTTCATCATCCCAACTGATGCCCAACTCAACGCCGGAAATCACCTCATGCCAGCCAGACAACTCAACGCTAACCTTCAGGACTGGGCTATCGATGGCGCAAAATCCGCCCTCAAAAAATCCAGACTCACAATCAAAACCCTCGACGCTCTGCTCGATGATATGAAGTTCATCTACAGCGACAACCTTTCTGATAGTGAACTATTCTTCAAGAGAGCCGCAGAAATGGGCTATAGTGCTTTTGTCCGGATAAGTCTGACTCAGAATTTTGAGACAGAACACATCCCAGAAAAAGTCAACACCTACACCGTCTACAAAGAAATCGAGCGCAGAGACTCCAAAGGCAAATTGATAGAGACTCTCAGAATCCCAGAAGAAAAAACCGAAGTCATTCCAGCTCATGATGTTACGTACCTGCACACTGTCTGCGAACCGAAAATGTATCTCACTGATGACCCTTACGGCGATTATGTCGGAGTTGTGAATTACAGGATATACAGGGAATATCAGGGAGGGCCGGTGATGAAGGTCGTGGAAAATATCATGAAGGCATCTATGAAGAATCTATTCACGCAAAAATAGCGAGATGTTTTGAGTGTGAGAGGATTGTGTTCACCCAAAACTACAGCATGTCTCAACATGTCGCATTGAGCATTCACCCAAAAACTACCTGCACCAAAAACATATACACTCCTGTTCCCGCCGCAATGGTCAGGAGTGTATTCCTTCTCCACACATGCAGCATCACCACCACTATACACGCAATAATCTCCGGCAACCCATGACTCCCACCGAAAATATCCACTCCCCTCAAGCAATACACCGCAAGCATTCCCATCACCGCAGGAGGCAGCACTCGACCCAAATACTCCACAAATTCGGGCCTACGCTTCCCAAACGCCACAAACGGCAGCACTCGCAGCATCACCGTCACCGCTCCGGAAATCAGCACTATATACCCCGCATGTACGTCATACACTCTCGATCTTCCCCCTCAGTACGAACAGCATCAACGTAATCACTATCATTGCAGGTATCAGGAAATTATCCGCCCCGAATATCACAAGGCACACCACGCTCGAAATTATTCCCGTCAGCGCAGGTATATGCTCCTCACTGTTCAGCCATTGCTCCGTGCATATACTCACGAATAGTGCCGTCAACGCAAAATCTATCCCACGTGAGTCAAACTTCAGCACTTGGCCCAACACTGAGCCGATTATCCCTCCAATAAGCCAGTAAGAATGATCCAGCAACGACACCCAGAAGCAATAATCCTCATCGTCTGACTCACACACAAGCGAATACGTCTCATCAGTCAGGGCGTAAATCATGTATGCTTTCTTGAGGCCGTGTATATCCCTGTAACGATCAATCATAGACAGCCCGTAAAACAAATGCCGCGCGCTCAGAATCAGGGCAGTCATTCCCGCAGTGCCGAGCACAGTTCCAGCAGTGAACATCTCCGCAGCCACGAACTGCATCGTTCCCGAATAGATCACCAGCCCCATCACTAACGCCCACAACACCCCGTAGCCCTTAGTGCTGAGAAGGATTCCGAACCCGATTCCCAGCACTACGTAGCCCGTCATAACAGGTATAGTGTCGTGAATTGCCCTGACTATACCAGCTCGCATTTCAGCTCCTCGCCCTCAAGGTTCACGTTGATCTTCGAGTGATCCGCGACTTTCCCCGAAAGCATGAAGTCCGAAAGTTTGTCCTCCAGCATCGACTGTATAGCTCTGCGCAACGGCCTAGCTCCATATTTGGGCTTGTAACCCTTCTCCAGAATCTTGGCCTTCACCTCGTCGGATACACTAATCTTCACGCCCTTAGTGTCCAGCCTCAGCGACAAATCATCAAGCATAGTGTCAATAATCTTCAGCAGGTTCTCACGCGATAACGGCTTGAATACCGCCATTTCGTCAATACGATTCAGGAACTCAGGCCGGAAAAGTTTGTTAGCCTCCTCCAGAATAATGTTCTTGACGCGTTCCCAGTCACGCTGGCTCTGACTCTCTGCACTCGTACCGAATCCCAAAGAATTACCGTACTGTGCTTCCTTTGCGCCGACATTGCTCGTCATGATGATTACTGTGTTTCGGAAGTCTACTTTCCTGCCCTGCCCATCGGTCAATTTTCCGTCATCAAGGATTTGCAGCAATATGTTGAAGATGTCCGGATGCGCCTTCTCGATCTCGTCAAACAGCACCACGCTATACGGTTTGCGTCTCACCAACTCCGTGAGCTTCCCGCCAGATTCATGCCCCACATATCCCGGAGGAGCTCCGACAAGTTTCGAGACCTCGTGACGCTCCATGAACTCGCTCATGTCTACACGAATCATTGCGTCCTCACGCCCGAACATGAATCTCGCCAAACACCTCGCAAGCTCCGTTTTCCCGACACCAGTCGGTCCCATGAACAGAAAACTCCCGATCGGTCTTCTTGGGTCTCTGAGTCCTGTACGCGCTCTACGAATAGCCCTAGCTACTGCGCTGACTGCCTCATCCTGCCCAATAAGACGCTGCGAAATCTCCTCCTCCATCTTCAGGAGTCTGGACGTCTCGGCTTCGGTGAGCTGCTTCACGGGGATTCCTGTCTGTTCCGCAACAACTTCGGCGATATCTTCGGCAGTGATCTTTATGCGTTTGTTCTCGCGTGTCGCCCGCCAATTCTTCATAGCCCTGTCAAGCTCATCGGATATTTTGCTCTCCGTAGCACGCAACTCATTCGCAAGATCGTATTGTTCCGACAACACAGCCGCTTCCTTTTTCTTCTGGACTGCCTCGAGTTCATGGCGTATGTCGTTGATGTATTCCGGAGGCTCAAGCGATAACAGCCTCATCCTTGCGCCCGCCTCGTCTATCAGGTCTATACCCTTGTCCGGCAAGAATCTATCCTGCACGTAACGGGACGACAATTTCGCTGCGGCATCTATAGCGTCATCCGTGAAGACTACGTTATGGTGTGCCTCGTACCTGTCGCGAAGCCCCCGCAGAATCAGTACTGCATCGTCCACGCTGGGTTCGTCCACCTGTATGGGCTGAAAACGCCGCTCAAGTGCTGCATCCTTCTCGATGTATTTTCTGTACTCCTCCTGAGTCGTTGCGCCTATGAGCTGGAAAGAGCCTCGTGATAGTTCCGGCTTGAGGATATTTGCTGCGTCAGTAGAGCCCTCTGCGTTGCCTGCGCCGATAATCGTGTGGATCTCGTCCACGAACAGAATCACATCCCCTCCGCTGTCGGTGAGTTCCTTGACGATTCTGCGGAGCCTGTCCTCAAATTCGCCCCTGTACTTCGTGCCGGCAACTAGAGTCCCCATGTTGAGCTGCACAATGCGTTTCTCGCGCAGTGGTTCAGGAGCGAGTCCTGCTGCGATTTCGCGGGCCAGTCCCTCAACAACGGCGGTCTTTCCGACTCCGGGTTCACCCACCAAAACGGGATTGCTCTTCGTCCGGCGGCAGAGTACCTGCATTACGCGCTTGATCTCCTTTTCGCGGCCGATAACTGGGTCAAGTTCGCCGTTCCTTGCTCGTTCTGTGAGGTCAACTGCCAGATGGTCGAGAGTCGGAGTCTTCACTTTGGGCTTGGGTTTCTGTGATGGAGCTGTGCTTGACGGTGATGAACTGCCTGCACGTTTCGGGCCTGTGCCGTTTGCGCGGATCTCGTTGATCTGCCTCAAAACCATCATCGGAGTCAGCCCCATAGCCTTGAACTGCTTGGCGGAGAGACTTCCGTCATCAGCGAGTATCCCCAGCAGAATATGCTCCGTGTCCACGTAGTTATCGCCCATCTTGCGGGCTTCGGACATTGCTATTTCCAGCGCGCGGGTTAATCTCTGGCTCAAGGGTAAATCTGTCGGCTTTGATATTATGTCCTGCGAACCGCCTATCAAGTCACGCATATGTGCCGCTAAGTTTTCGTTGTCGACTCCCAGCTCACTCAGTGCTTGGCCTGCTACTCCGCCTCCTTCTTTGAGGACTCCCAGCAATAAGTGTTCAGGCTCTACCATAGTGTGCCCCATCTCTATGGCTTCATTGCGTGCGATCTCTATTACTCTTTTTCCGCGTTCAGTGTAGAACTGCCACTGCATAACTCTCTACTTCCCCTTTCAGTCTTCCTCAATAAGCATTAAGCTCCTCAGCATACGTTTCAACAATTCTGCATACATTTCTTCGCGTTTGTCCTGCTGTTCGTCCTCCATAATCATAGCCTCGTGACGCAGAGATATCTCCATTAACAGCCTTTCTCTCTGGGTGATAAACTGCCGGTCCGCAAGATTCTCAAGTATCCTGTGAGATTCCTTCAGAGTGATGGTGTCGCCTATGACGTCTTCGGAGTGCTGGGCTTTTTCTTCCGGAGTGGTGTAGGTGATCCGGAATATCTTGATGTATCCGTGTTCGCCTCGCCTGCTGTCGATCATGTAGCCGTGTTCCGGGCGGAATCTGCTCCTTAGGACATAATTTATCTGGCTGGGAACACACTCGAACTTTTCGGCCAAGTCCTTGCGTCTGAGGGTCACGAAATTTTCCAGTTCCCCGTCGAGAAGGCTTAATATATACTGCTCGATGTTACGGCTCAAGTTTTTCTGCTGCATAAAGAATCATACTCCTTTGCACAATGGCTGAAATTATGGACATGCATTATATTTTTCTGGTCAATGATAATCAATAGCATAAATTGACTAATGATAGTCTCAACTCTAAAATTCCGCTATACCATTTTTCACTGCACCAAATTTTTCAACGGAGGTTAATACTTTGGCAGATACTAATGAAGTAATCGACGGCGGGCTTGAGATTCTCAAGTATCCGAATCCGCTGCTCATGAAGAAATCTGAAGCTGTAACAGTCTTTGACGAGGAACTTGCGAAGTTTGTGCAGGATCTTTTTGCTGCGATGAGGGCACATGATGGAGTTGGGCTTGCTGCTCCACAAGTTGGAGTCCTGAAGAAAATTGCTGTTGTGGAGTACGAGGGCAAGAGCTATGTCCTGATAAATCCGCGCGTTATTGACCAGAAAGGCCTTCAGGAGGGCGAAGAGGGATGTTTGAGCTTTCCGGGAATATATGCGCATGTTACGAGGCCGGAGTGGGTGAAGATTGAGGCTCAGGATGAGAAGGGCAGCATACACGAGTACGAAGGCTCTGGATTCACGGCGAGGGCATTCCTGCATGAGATGGATCACCTGACGGGGAAACTGTTTGTGGATTACTTGTCGAGCCTGAAGCGAAACACCATCAAGAAAAAGATCGCGAAGAACACCGGAGGGCATTTTTAGCATGAGTATACACACGCTTCTGGCATGGGGGCTGCACTTGTACACTATTCTCCAGCCTCAAAGGCAACACCATCATCAACAACACCGGAGGGCTTTTCTAGGTGAACACATACGACAAACAATACAGGGAGGGCATTTTTAGAGTGAGCAATAAAATCTGGTTCATAGGCACAGGAAGATTCGCAGCTTATTGTCTGACAAGATTCATCGTGAAGCACATACCTATACACAGAATCATCACAGGCCTTCCCACTCGCGCAGGCAGAGGCATTAAAGCTATCCCTTCACTGGTGGAGTACGCAGCCCAAAAATTCAGCCTCACTGTCGAACACACTGGCAGGCTCTCGGAAAACCAACAGCTCATCCACGAACTCGTATACGATAACCCCGCAATAATCTTCGTGATCGATTTCGGGCAAATAGTACGTGAACCGTTTTTGTCGCGCATGTGCCTCAACATTCACCCGTCATTATTGCCAGAATACAGGGGAGCAGCTCCGATCCAGAGAGTTTTGCTTGACGGGAGAGCTTTCACCGGAGTCAGTGTGTTCCGGCTGGCTGAAGCTATGGATGCTGGGGACATCTTCGCCCAAGAACGAATAGAGATTCTCCCTCACGAAAACGCTGCTGACCTGTACAAGAAACTCGCAGAAATAGGCACTGACATTGCGGCTGAAGCTGTCGATATCGTCTCTGGCGCAGGCTGGAATCCTCAAGCACTAGACTTCACCAAACAGAACGCTTATCTTGCAAGCTATGCTCCCAAAATAGACAAAGCAGAGTTTTTCCTAACGTTCAACATGCCGGCAAAAAAATTCACCAACACAGTGAGAGCTTTGTACATGTCCGGAGGAGCATATGTTGTGATTGAGGGAAAACGCGTGAAAGTTTGGCGGGCTGTCATGCGTGAGGACCTGAGAGCAAGAATACCAGGCCAGATTCTTGAGTGTTCAGAGAATCCAGTTGTGTCCTGCGAAGATTTTAGTGTGGAGCTTGTGGAAGTCCAGAACGAAGGCAAAAAAATAATAACAGGCGCGGAATGGATGAGGGGGATGCGTCTGGAATACGGAGATATTTTGTTGTGAATGGTGCAGGCTGTGTAAAGTTGAGGGTTATGCGCTATAATTAGGCAATTCACGTAAAAATCAATCTCAATAGAGAAAAGGGCAGGTGTTCTTATGCCGCGTAAATCAGACATTGAAGAAGTCTGCGTTAATGAACGGAGAATCTTTGACGGCAAGATTCTAAGTGTCCGCTGTGATGAAGTCCGTACCCCTTCAGGCCATATAGCCACCCGCGAAGTCGTAGAGCATAAACCCGCAGTAGGTATGCTTGTCGTTACAGACAGGCAGAGTGTTTTGCTGGTGAGGCAGTATCGCTATGCAGTGCATGAAGAGACTCTGGAGGTGTGTGCAGGACTCATCGAGAAAGGCGAAGACCCCGCACAGGCAGCTGAGCGCGAAATGCAGGAGGAGCTGAACGTGAAGGCAGGACGGCTCTTCAGGATAGGGGAGTTTTACGCGTCGCCAGGGTTCTGTACGGAACTGTTCACGCTGTTTCTGGCGGAGGACCTGACGGAATCATCACTGCCCCAAGACGAAGACGAGAATGTTTCGGTTGTCGAGATAGCTTTCAGCGATATACCGGTAATGATTCGTGAAGGAAAAATACGGGACTCGAAGACGTTTGCAGCTCTTTCGTGGCTCATGGCTAAGGAGGGGATCGCCCCTGCTGTATAAGTTATTGCAAGCGTCATTGTAGGGTTTCAGGGAATAATATTCCTTCCGTCAAAATTTCACACACACATAACAGGAGAGTATTTAGCATGTTAAACAATTTCAAGATTACGGGTAAACTCACGATAGGATTCGGGATCGTCCTTCTCCTTTTCGGAGTTGCGGTGTTCTTCTCATGGACGAGCATTTCCGCCGTTCAGAGCGATGTGCAATATTTGCAGAAAGTCGTTGATACTACGGTGAAACTAGCTGTAGAGTTGACTAACCAGATAAGCTGGATCAGGGCATGTGTCAGAGATTTGAAGTTCTCCGAAAGCGACGAGGACATTGAAAGGATGAACAACTACTTCACGGGTCTACGAAGCATAATCGAGAGAGGCAAGCAGATATATGCGCAAGACCCATCACTCACGAGCTTGTCTAACCTCGCAGAAATGGAGAACATACTCCGCAACACTGAGAGCACCGCTAACAAAGCATACCAGATGATCCGCACTAAGCGCACCGTTTCAGCAACACTCAACAAGGAAATCGACAAGATGATTGAGCTGCTGACCAGCGTAATAGATATGCAGTATCAGATCACGCTTGAGAACCTGAAGACCAATGTTGAAGGTGCAAACTTTGAGACGGACATTAACCGCATCAGGTTAGCCGAATCGCTCATGACGGCATTTGCAGTAACAGCGAGAAACTATGCTGTAGCTCTTAACACAAGGGACGCGAAAATGATGAACGACATTGTCCAGCAGCTTGTGAACGGCGAAAATATGTACAACAGATTCTATGAAGGCTCGCGCTTCAAGGAAGTCCGTGACATCATGACTGCAGGACGCGG
>JAFTBT010000175.1 GCA_017455085.1 Synergistaceae bacterium | reverse complement strand
TATGTGAAGGCTATATCACGGCTTATGTTTCCTGAGCCTGACGCAGCATTTTCGGGTTTCGTATCGTGATACTGAGCAGTAACTTTGACAGTGAAAGTTCTGTTTACGAGGTCTACGGCATTTTCAGGGAATATCAGGC
Organism: Synergistaceae bacterium; assembly: GCA_017455085.1. The sequence goes on along the minus strand of JAFTBT010000175.1, from coordinate 7,006 downwards.
CAAGAAAATCAAACTCTACTGACTGTCCGAGTCCTGACGCTGAAGGATCGCGGATCTCTCCCACCGCAAAACCCTTTGAAGTCCAGATTGTACCTACCTGCTCCGTAATGTTAAAGGTGCTTTCGTCTTTACTGGGTTTCTTCTCCAGAGTCTGAATCGTGCTGACCTGAGCAAATCCGCCGTTGTCGTCAAGCTGTACTGACGTGGTAATCATGCGTGCATTAGTATGATTCTCATCGACCAGCAATAACGCTCTATCCAGTGAAGTAATATCGATTCTGTAAGCTCCGTTGAACAAAGGAGTAATCTTTGCACCATCGTAATCATGCAGTATAACCGGCTGCACCATTCCGACATAATCACCGCTTGCGTTCATCGTAGCCAGTGATACCTGACTCGTGAGTCTAGTTGTTCTTGCGGCAATGTCTGTTTCCTCAAAAATGTGGTTCGCGAATATGTTATCAATCTCGCGCATACCGTTCACTCTCGGCGCGTCTGAGCGTTCCTGTGAAGCATCGCCCTCCGGAGCTGCGGGACTGTCTCCGCTGGTGAAGATGAATCCGCCGCTGATAGTTGGTCTGCTGAGAGGAGTCTGCCATGTGCCATTGATGAGGGTGTTCATTTCCTCGCTGGTCATGTCGGAGTGAGTGGTGTATTTCTTGAAGTTCAGGCTGATCATGACATAAGTGACGTTATCGGCATTGGCAAGTCTGGTGTTGGTTCTGAGGTGTAATGACGGGTTGGCCTCTGTGCCGCCGAGAGTCATCGTGTAGGTTATGCTATTCCCTGTTAAGTTGTTATTTGTTATGTTTTTCCCTGTTACGCTCCACGTGCCGGGCGTAAGAATTTGGGTATCTGCTTGGACTCCTTCGAGGTTTCCCGGAATAATGACCCTGTCGCTGGAAAAAATAACAATCGCGTCGTAGCAGACAGTGCCGGAACTTTCCTCAACGTCTACGCTCCGGAAATGCAGAGCGAAATCAACCACCGCTAAAGAAGCCTGTGTGCCGTTCACGTCCATAGAGACGAAATTATCCGTTGCGCTTGTGTCGAGCCTCCAGACTCCCGAAAGAACTGCATTAACTCCGGTAATATCTGAGTTGCCGTTGAAAAAATTGTTGCTGGAACTTCCTCCGCAGCCTCCTGCTGTAACCATAGCGAACAATACTGCGGCCACAAAAAAGGCCAAGTACTTACGATTAGGTCGTATCATAAAAATCTCCTTACTGTGTGAAAAAATCGTTGGAAAAGAAGCGAAGTGATTATAGCACCGCAAAGCAGAGATATTACAGCACTGAGTAATGCAAATGCTCATTTCGTTCAAGTAATTGTGATAAGATATACGGACATGTACCCAAAAAAGCGGAGGCTTAATACATTATGCAGGAAGTCAAGAAAGTTACGACTGAAGTCGGCACTAACGAATGGCAGTTAGTGGTGTTTGTGCTTGGCGATCAGTCTTTCGCTATCAATGTCGATAAAACCAGAGAGATCTTGCGCTGGCCTGGAGTGCGTTCGATTCCTGATGCTCCGGTTGCGCTCATAGGCATTACTTCTGTGAGGGGTGAAGTCCTCCCGATGGTGGACTTGAGAATCTTTCTGGGCATTCCGCCAGTTACACCTATGGAGCAAAGCAAAGTCATTATAGCCGAATTCAACGAGGTAAAGCTAGGTTTTGTAGTAGACGCTGTGGAACGCATATACAGAATCAAATCCGAAGACCTTGACGCGAGCATGACCGGCAAATATTTAGGGGACTGGATACTCTACGTCATCAAGAGGGACTCGCGAAATGTGCTGCTGCTGGACTACGAAGCTATAGTGCAGACCATAAGCCCTCAGCTCGTGATTCAGCACTCAGGAGATCCCGGAAAAGCCGTCGCCATGATGGAGGGTGTAGGCCATCCCGGAGACTATCACATTATCGTTGCAGAGGACTCGCCATTAATCCGCAAACAGGTGGAAGACGCGTTAATGGCCAGTGGATTCACGGATCTGCATATCTGTCCGGACGGCAAAGTAGCGTACGAGGCTATTGTGCGTGAAGGCGAAAAGTGCGACCTGCTGATTACGGACGTGGAGATGCCCAGACTCGACGGCCTGACTCTCACCAGACGCATAAAGGAAAACCCAGAGACCAAGAAAATACCCGTGATAGTGTTCTCGTCAATCATGGCCAACGACATCAAGAACAAAGCCGCCAGCGTGGGAGCGAACTATCAGGTTACGAAGCCGGAGATCACCCAGCTAGTGGAGTGCGTTGTGAAGGTCATACGTGAACGCCAGATGAAGGAAGCGGAGGCAGCAGCGAGTTGATACTGCCGTTCTGGAACTCTGAGCTGTACGTGGAGATTTCCCGGTGCTTTCCGTTCGGGAGGGACTATCACCCTGTGTCGCTGAACAGGTTTCACGATAGGACACTAGCGCGGATTTCTGCGGGCTGCATGAATCTCGGAGGGGAATTTTTCTTTATGGCCTCGCCGCAAACCGGGTGCGTGGGGAATCTTTCGCGTGAAAATTTCTTCAAGTACTCGCCGGATATGATTCTGAATCTGGGGTTCATCATGACGCTGGGATACTCCGAGATGCTGGAAAAAGCCGTGATCGCCTCGCTGATGCTACCGGAAGCAAAGCTGAAGCTGAACGCCGGAATCACTGCCTGCTCTATGTGGAGTCGTGGAGTATTTGAGGGAGTCACGAAGGTTATTGCAGTGGCGGCAGATGAGCCATTTTACGACAGCACGGACTACCTGAAGGGGTTTGCGGGGATTCTTGAGGACTTCGGAAGGATCATCAAGTCGGGGAATAATGCGTACTATGCGGAGAAATTCGGGTACAACAGATTTTTTTTCGCGTGGGAGGACGACAACCCCATAGATATAGCAGTGAGTCAGACCATAGCGGAGTTTGAGCTTGACGGCACTAAAGAGATTGCCGGCGGAGGAGTCAACGAAGAGTTTCCTGCGTTTATGGGAGCTGCGGTGAATCTGCGCGCGGTTCAGTCAGCAGAAGAATAATATTTGTGAAGAGAGGGATAATTTTGGGAAGAAGAAAGAAGATTCCAGACGAAGCACCTAAAGAACTTACAGAACAGCAAGAAGTGGTAGAAGGGACTCCGAAGCCGGAAGGGACTCCTAAAGCCGCGAAAGCCCCCAAAGCTCCGAAAGCCCCCAAAGATCCGAAGACTCCCAAAGCTAAGAAGCCACGAAAAACTGCGAAGCCTACCGAGCCTCAACCGGAAGTAGAGCCGGACGCAGATATGGACTCTGACGTTACTGTTGAGGAAGATTTCCCGATGGATGGCGATTTGACTGCGGAAGACCTTGCGGGCGAGAAACTTGACGGTGTAGACGCTGTACAGGACTTGCTGGATGAGGGCAGCGGAAGAGGATATGTTACTCACGACGACATAGAGCGGCATTTACCGGCAGAAGCTTGGGACCCTGATACTTTGGACAGGATATTCACAAACCTTCAGGAGATGGGTATAGATGTTGTCGACAAGGCAAATATTGGGAGTATTCCTGCCCCTGCTGATTCGCGCGAGGAGTTCATCCCGACGATAGACAGCGAGCTTGCGAAACTGGACGACATACCATTAACCGACCCAGTAAGAATGTACTTGAGGGAGATCGGGAAAGTTTCACTGTTGACTGCGGCGGAGGAAGTGGACCTTGCTCAAAGAATGGAGGCCGGAGACGAGGAGGCCAAGAAGAAGCTGATAGATGCGAACTTGCGGCTGGTAGTAAGCATTGCGAAGAAATACATCGGCCGAGGTATGCTGTTTCTGGATTTGATTCAGGAGGGGAATCTTGGCCTGATTAGGGCAGTGGAAAAATTCGACTACCGGCGCGGGTTCAAGTTCAGCACATACGCAACATGGTGGATCCGTCAGGCGATAACCAGAGCTATAGCGGATCAGGCGAGAACTATACGAGTCCCTGTGCACATGGTCGAGACGATCAACAAGATGGTGCGGGTGTCGCGGCTGCTGGTGCAGGAGCTTGGCCGAGAGCCTTCGGACGAGGAGATAGCCGACAGGATGGGCATAGAGGCCTCACGTGTGGAGGAGATACGGAGAATTTCGCAGCTTCCCGTGTCGCTGGAGACTCCAATCGGCGAGGAAGAGGACTCACAGCTTGGTGACTTCATCGAGGATCACGATTTGCCGAGTCCGGACGAGGCGGCTGCGGGTCATTTGCTGCATGAGCAGATAGAGGACATGTTGAGTACACTTTCTGACCGGGAGCGTGAAGTGCTGCACTTCAGGTTTGGGCTTGAGGATGGGCATTCTTATACGCTTGAGGAAGTCGGGAAGAAGTTTAACGTTACGAGAGAAAGGATCCGGCAGATAGAAGCGAAGGCACTCCGAAAACTCCGCCAGCCCAGCAAAAAACTGAAGGACTTTCTGGACTGAACGGAGGCAGAGTCACAATGTCAGCGAAGAATTTCGTCAAGACGGTCAAGGGAGTACGCAGAGGCATAGGCATGTCGAAGAAGTTTCATAACAAGTTATTGGCGGCACTGGTGCTGTTTGTGGGGCTTATCGGCGGGAGTGCTATGTTTGTGTGGTGGCAGGAGCGGGGGTTCACTGGGTCATACACTGACGCGCTGTGGACGGTGATGTTCACACTGATAGGGCAAGGGGAATTTGCTACGTCTCCCCATACTTTGTGGGGCAGAGTGATAGTGTTTTTGTTGTCGATATTCGGTGTGGCACTGTTCGGAGTGGTATTTGCGGAAGTGATGCAGAGGATAATCAACAGCCGGATAAGGGCTATATTAGGGGAGATGATGGGAATGAATATGTGCAAGTTTGACGGTCATGTTCTGATATGCGGATGGAATCAGAGAGGGCCGTATCTGATTAAGGAGATACTATCTTCTGGGCAGGAGGCAGCATTGATCGCGAAGGACAGGCCGAATGAATTACCTGACGAGGTATTTTTTGTGCAGGGGAATCCTTCGGAGCAGGAGTCACTCAAGAAAGGCGGCATACAGAAGGCAAAGAGGGCGATAATTCTCGGAGACCCTGATTATGGGAATGATGACTCGCACTCGATACTGACGGCGTTAGCTGTGGAGAATATAGCTCCGGATATTTACACGGTGATGGAGCTGCACGACCCAGATAATGAACGTTACGCGAGGTACGCAAAGGTTGATGATATTCTGTATTCCGACAGCCTGATAGCGGGGATAGCGTCGCTGTGTACGCACAACGAGGGGATATCTGCGTTTATCCGGGATGTGCTTTCTACTGCGGATGACGGCCATAGCTTTGCGACGGTGGACGTGGAGAGTCAGTACAAGGGCAGGACGATAGACGAGCTGTTTGCGGACCTGAAGAAGCAGGATGTGTTGCCGGTGGGGATAATTTCTCCGGATAAGCCTGGAGCGGCGGTCGCTGACTGGAAGTCGCAGGTGAACCCTGACGGAAATATGCGGATAACCCTTCCGATGAAAGCGGTGTGTATCGTCAAAGACAGTTGGACGGGCAAAAAGTAGTCCACAAAACACTATAACACCTAGCACACAAAAACGGGAGACCCTGAAATCACCTCAAGGCCTCCCATATTTTTACGCTGTTACTTCCTCCACAACTCCCAACGCAACAGCAAGTCCGTCAAATAGTCATCAAGTTTCGGCATCACCATCTCGCAGATCTCTTCAGGTATCCCGTAATACCCCTCAGCGATCGAGCATGCTATAGCCGTCAACGTATCACTGTCACCGCTCAACGACACCGCACCTCTCGTAACGTCCTCGAAGTCCTTCCCCTCAAGGAACGCCGTAATAGCTTCAGGCACAGTCTCCTGGCAGGTCTCCACGTGATGATATGTCGGCCTGATCTCGTCCAGTGTCCTCGACAAATCATAACCGTAACGCCTCACGACATAGTCCCGAATCTCCTGCTTGCTGTGGCCTGTACGTGCAAGAAATATACTCCCTGCTGTGGCCTGCGCTCCCTTGATGCCCTCAGGGTGATTGTGGGATATCGCCGCACTAACCTCCGCAAAGTGTTCGACTTCCTCCAGACTCTCAAACGCCCACGCAACTGGTGAGACTCTCATTGCCGAACCGTTACCGCAACTGTTATAGGGTTGTGGTTTGTTGTACATCAGCCAGTGCATGAATCTCACTCCGTAACCTGCATGAGGGTACTTGTTCCCAAGCAGCCGCATAGACTCAGCAATGCCCTTCTCGAAATCTGCATCACTCACATCTTGGCCGCGTGTGGGTATCGCCTGCATGATCCCCCTAGCTACTGCCAGAGTCAGAATCGAATCATCAGTAACGTATGATAGCTCAGACACCAACGGGTAATCTCTGCTGTGTGCCGTCTTCCTGTTGCGGTCGAACTCGAACGGACTGCCCACCACGTCGCCGACTATTGCACCTAACATCTCAATCACTGCCTCCCGTCATCCAGTTACACCACCGCGAAAATATATCCCTCAGATTCTCGTCAAGCCTTGTGAAAGTTTCATGCATAATCTCTTCAGGCACTCCGTTGTAGAACGCTTCAGCTATTCCCCCGGCAATGCACGCTATAGTGTCAGAATCTCCACCCAGTGATACAGCCTTGCACACAGTGTCCTCGTAGCTGCTTCCCTCAAGAAATGCCGTGATCGCTTCCGGAACGCTGCCCTGACATGTCGCGTCAAACTCATAGCTTGGCCGGATCTCGTCGAGTCTGCGTGAGAGATCATAGCCGTATTTTTGTGTGATATAGTCCCGAATCTGCTGCTTTGTGTTTCCTGACCTAGAAAGGAATATCGCCGCTGCAGTAGCTTGTGCGCCCTTGATGCCTTCGGGGTGGTTATGGCTGACCATCGCGCTTATGCCCGCAAACACTTCCACTGTCTCCAGATCGTCAAATGCCCACGCAACAGGAGACACCCTCATTGCCGAGCCGTTCCCGAAACTTCCGTAAGGCTGCCTTTCACGGCTAGAGAGCCACTGCGCAAATTTCGGGCCGTAGCCTATAAGCGGGTATGCATGT
>JAFTBT010000174.1 GCA_017455085.1 Synergistaceae bacterium | reverse complement strand
TACCCCTGCGGAAGATTCGCGGACGACAAGACTCACCTTCTCGGCAACGTCCACACAGGAGGCATCACGGACTCGGGGCGCGGGATTCTGGAGAGACTCGCTGCTTCACGGAGCGAGAATCTTCGTGAGGAGTGTACACGCTGCAAGTACCTGACTTTCTGCAACGGCGGCTGTATCGCTCACAACGGCCTAATGTGTTATGACTTCGTGAAGTTCATGGACTACCTTTGCGAAGACGGCATCAAGAAATACAAAGCATACTTACTCAGGAAACGCGGGGAGATTCTTCGGAGACTCGATAATGCAGTATGAGTTACTCCTCCTGAACGCAGCACGCGGCTCATCAGAAATCAGCAGCTCTTTCCGTGAATACTTAGGCGGCCACATAATAGCGTCGTATGTCTCAAAGTATGATTTTCGCGCAAAAGTCTACTCGTGCGACGTACTCGACACCAAACGCATAATCTCCGGCGAAATCGTGAATCACGGCGTGAGAGTCGTTGGCTTCTACGTTGGAGCAGATACCCGCGTAACTACCGGGCATATTATCCGCTGGGTAAAAGCTGCTTGGCCGGACGTTGCTGTTATTGTCGGAGGGCCTGAAGCGTATTCACTCGGTGAGGAGTTTTTGCGTGAGTCGGGGTGTGATTACGTGGTCTACGGTGAGGGAGAATCGGCAGTGCTGGGACTCTTGCGCTTAATCGTTGACGGCATAGGCACACAAGAAAATATTACCGCTATCAAGTACGTAGACTCTTCAGGAAAATTCAGGGTAACACCTCCTGCGCCACTGATTCACGATTTGGACTCTATACCTTTTCCGGACAAAGCTAACAGCCTCAGCAAAGATTTCCGCTCAACTGAGGCAATAGGTATCCTCACAGGCAGGGGCTGCCCGTATCACTGCGCTTTCTGTTTTGAGGGGGCTGCGTCAAAGTCCGTGCGTCTCCGGAGCATTGCGAACGTCATAGCCGAGATCGAGAGCGTCAGAGCAGAGAATCATTCGTTGAAGTACGTGAATATTTATGACGACACATTTACGCTGAGTGCTGAGAGGGTGCGAGAATTTTGCGTGTACATGAAGGATTCGGGTCTGCTGTGGACATGTGAGGCTCATGTACTGACGTTGTGGGACAATCCCGAAATGCTTCACGTCATGGCGGATTCTGGGCTGATTGCTGTGCAGTTAGGCATAGAGAGCGGAAGCCGGAGAGTCCTAGAGGCCTACAACAAGCGCATAACTCCGGAGATGATTGTTGACGTGGTGAGTGAGTGCAAATCTGCGGGACTTCACCGAGTGGAGGGGAACTACATTATCGGCGGAGCTTTCGAGAGCGAGGAGACACTATCCGAGAGCATAGCCCATGCAAAAAAATTAATCACAGCAGGACGCGGAATAGTCGAGCTCAACACGGTATTCTTTGCGCCATATCACGGGACACCCATAACTCACGCACCGGAACGCTACGGGATGTGTATAGACCGCAGGAGATTGCAGCACTCGGTGATCACGATGCGGGAGGCAGTGATTCAGACGGAAGCCCTCACCGCAAACGATATAGTCTCGGCCAAGCGGAGATTTGACGCGGAACTTAGGCAGCACTATATTCACGAGGCAGCATACACCACGAAGGACGAACTGCTCAGGAACGCAGAGCATATTGCATCAGGCCGGATAGTGAATCACAGCTGGCTGAACGCATGGAGAAATTACCCGTATATTATGGAGTTCATGAGGCACCTGAAGCCCGAAGAGCAGGAGTGTAATTTATGGAGCTACCCGGTTCGGACTATGAGCGAGTACGTGATTGACGGTGATAGTGTGAGCGAAGGGATATGCAGAGTTTCGGGAGTGGACGCTGAACTATTGCTGCTTGCTGACGGGAAGAGACAGGTACACGAGATTACTGAAGATACCTGCCTCAGTGTGGAAGCCGTGATGAATATATATCGTGCTCTGAATGATAAGTGTATGGTATATTTCTCCGAGTTCTAAGAGTGAGCGTGAAGGCTGTGAAGTTTTGTGTAAGTGTTCGCCGCTAAATTCTATGCAGTGAAGGATCCGGCACAACTCCCTCATCACTGACTCGACCTCCGCGAATGAATGCATTCCTCCCAGCCATCGCAATCATCACAGCGTTATCGGTACACCTGCTCAGTCTCGGAAGCCACACACGAATCTCCTCCCGCCTGCTCAACGCCTCACGCAGCCCACTGTTCGCAGACACTCCACCCGACACAGAAACTCTCTTCCGTCCCGTAAGCCTCGCCGCCAACAGCACCTTGCTCACCAGCGCGTCAACAACCGAACGCTGAAATGCCGCACACAGATCCTCCACAGGAATCTCTTGGCCGTCCTCCTGAAACTTCTTCACCTGCCACAATAATGCTGTCTTCAGTCCGCTGAAGCTGAACTCAATTTTTCCGGTATTCTTCAACGGCACAGGGAACTCGAACGCGTGAGGGTCTCCACTTTTTGCGAGCCTGTCTATTTCTGGTCCGCCCGGATACTTCAGCCCCAAGATTCTCGCTGCTTTGTCGTAGGCTTCTCCTGCTGCGTCATCCCGAGTCTGTCCCAAAAGCTCATACTTCCCAAAATCGTCAACGCTCACTATCTCCGTATGGCCTCCCGAAACTATCAGCGACAAAAACGGCGGAGTCAGATCCTCTGCGTCAACAAGCGGCGCGAACAAATGACCCTCCAAGTGATTCACACCTATCAACGGCACTCCCCATGCCTGAGACAATGCGCGAGCTGTCATCACTCCCACAATCAGAGACCCCATCAGTCCCGGACCTCGAGTTACAGCTATCAAGTCTATATCTCTTCCCGAAATACCGCACTCACTCAACGCAGCATCAACCAGCGGCAAAAGGTTCTCCAGATGTTTACGCGCAGCAAACTCCGGAATCACTCCGCCAAAACGTGAATGATCCTTGATCTGGCTCGACAGGTATTCGCACAACACAGTACGTTCATCCTTCAGCACTGCAACACCCGTATCGTCGCAGCTGGTCTCGATTCCTAACGTAAGCATGTCTAACTGTATGAATTATCCTCCACAAATTCAGGCCACCCGTGATTTATGAAGTCATCGTACGCGTTAAACAGAGTCGGAATCATGATCTCATCGTTGAACACAAACTGCTCAAACCCGTCCAGCGCAAGCTCCCCAAACCACAATTTAGCATCGCAGTCATGGTTATGACTCAACACACAAGACGCAGGTACTTTCTCCGTCACTGTCTCTGACACTTCACATCACCTTCCTCAATGTCGCGCAGGCCCAGCACGTCATACTCAGCCCAGCACCGGCATCATCGAGAGTCTCTGCGGACTTGAATTTCACGTTGACCGCAAAGAATCTCCCCAAGCTCTCACGCACGGAGTCCAAGTATTTGTTGAGTCTAGGCACTTGCGCCTGAACTACTGCATCCACAAACTCAACACTCCACCCCTCAGCCTCAACCAATCTCATCACTTCGGCCAAGAGCTCCATGCTGTCAATGTCCCTGAATCTCTCATCACTGGCCGGGAAAATATTGCCTATGTCTTTAAGCCCGGCAGCCCCTAAAACCGCATCCATTACTGCATGAGTCAGCAAATCCGCGTCAGAATGTCCCAGCAGCCCCAGCGGTGAGTCAGCTATCTCTACGCCGCCGAGTACAAGCCTGCGTTCGGGGACTAGCCTGTGAACGTCATAGCCGAGTCCTGTGCGGGTTATTCCCTGTTCAGTCAGAGCCTTTGCGATCATCATGTCCTCTCTCTGCGTAATCTTGTAGTTCATTCTTTCGCCATCAACGTACCTCAAAACATGCCCGCTGCTCTGCCACGCTTCGGCCTCATCTTTTGCGTGAGGGTATTCCTTCACCGCGTCAATCAGCTTCTCTCTGGGGAAACACTGCGGAGTCTGCGTGATGTACAGCCCTTCACGGTCAACGCACGAAATTTCTCCGTCAGAGTCTATGCGTTTGAGGGCATCGCTCACCGGCAGCACAGGCACGACTCCGGAGTCTGCATCCGTGTTCTCCATGAGCCTCCTGAAAAGTTCACCGCTCCCGAAAGGTCTCGCAGCGTCATGCACAAAAACATAATCGCACTTCGCCGCACGTAAGCCGTTCAGCACTGACACAGCCCTCTCACTTCCGCCATGAGCTATTTTCACGGGGAAGGGTGAGTCGATTCTGCCGTCATGGTCAGCAGGAACTATCAGCACTATTTCTCGGACTTCGGGAATCTTGGCCGCCTTCTCCGCACTCCACAGCCATACAGGTTTGCCGCCGAGAGGCATGAACTGCTTGCGGATATTCCCCATTCTTGAGCCGCTGCCTCCTGCTGCTATCACGAACGAAAAATCTCGCACAGGCTACACGTCCTTTCTGTCCTCGAGTGCTGTGTTGAGGGTTGTTCTGTCTGCGAACTCTATCGCTGTCCCTACAGGCAGGCCGAAAGCTATACGGGTAACTCTCTTCACGCCGGAATGCTTCAGGAAATCTATCAGCGCGTAGTACGTCAAATCTCCCTCGACTCGCGGAGTAGCAGCTACTATGACTTCTTCAGCATTGAGAGCGTTTATGTGTTCGGTCAGGAACGCAAGAGCTTCATCTTCAGAGTCAAGATTCTCGATAGGGGATAACTTTCCGAGTACGTGATACAGTCCGTTGTAGACTCCTGCCTCCTCCAGCACAGCAATGGCCTCGATGTCCTCAACTATGCAGAGAGTCTTGTGGTCTCGTAGTGGATCTCTGCAAATGCTGCACGGATTTGTTGAGGAGATATTTCCGCACTGCTGGCAAGTGAACATGTTATCTCTCAGGCCGGAGATGAGAGTCCCTAACTGTGAGAGATATTTTCTGTCCTGTTTTATGAGGTAGAAAGCTATGCGTTTAGCTCCTTTTTTGCCGATGCCTGGAAATTTCTTCAGGTAATTGATGAGTTCGTTGAGTGTTTCCAAGTTTTCACCTGCTACATGCCCATACCCATAGCTCCGAGTGCACCGGTTATGCCTCCCATTTTTTCGGTCATGAGTTCGCGGCTTTTGCGGAGGCCTTCATTGACTGCGGAGGTTACGAGGTCTTCGAGCATATCTTTATCGTCAGGGTTGATGACTTCGGGATCGATTTTTATGCTGATGAGGTCTCCCTGTCCTGTGAAAGATGCTGTAACCATTCCACCGCCTACGGATGCTTCGACAGTTTCGGAGGCAAGTTTTTCCTGAATCTGCATCATCTGAGTCTGCATTTGGCGGGCTTGCTTCATAATATTGTTAAGTTTCACGGTAAATACACTCCTGAAAAATTATTTTGGGATGCATAAATTCTATCACGTACATTCACCAGAAAACATACACCCCGAAAACCTATCACGTACATTCACAAGAAAACACATACACACTGAAGTTTTCTCACGTATAATTACCCGAAAAAGTAAGGGAGCAAAATTCTCACATGCTGGAGATATTCACACACATTCCCGCAGGCGGCACAGTCTTCAACTGCATAACAGTACTTATTGGCAGCTCGCTGGGGCTGTTCATCGGCAAGTTCATTCCCCAAAAACTCCAGACCACTATCTTCAACGCTATGGGGCTGTTCATTCTGTATGTCGGTATCAGTATGTCCCTCAGCACTAAACACTCTATAGCTGTGTTGCTGAGTCTGGTACTCGGAGCAATTACCGGTGATCTCTTGGGCCTCGAAGAAAAATTGAACTCTCTCGGCGACACCCTCAAGGCAAAATTTCATGCATCAGACTTCGGATTCACTCAGGGCTTCGTGAGCGCGACTCTAGTGTTCTGCATGGGCTCAATGGCCATAATCGGGGCGTTCAATGACGGCTTGCGACACGATCCGGAGCTTCTCATCACGAAGGGCATCATGGACGGGATAAGCTCAGTTCTTTTTGCTGGGTCTATGGGATTAGGAGTAGTGTTTTCTGTGTTTCCTATGTTCATCTATCAGGCGGGTTTGACGTTTTTGGCGGTGTGGGCTGAACCGTTCATCACTGCGGAAATGTACGCGAACATCTCAGGGATTGGCGGGCTTATGATTCTTGGAATAGGGTTGAACTTCCTGAAGATTACCAGCCTGAAATTAGGGGATATGCTTCCGGGATTGGTATACGTGATATTTTTCACGAAACTGTTTGCCTGAGAATATATAATTGTTGGCATAAATCCATCATTCTCACAAAAGGAGTAATCTTTATGCCGGATATATACAACGTTACAGGTATGAGCTGTGCGGCATGTTCAGCGAGAGTCGAACGTGTCGTCAAAAAACTTCCGGGAGTCACCTCCTGCGCAGTCAGTCTCCTCACTAACTCCATGAGCGTCGAAGGCACCGCAAAGGTCTCGGACATCATCGCTGCAGTCGAGAAGGCCGGCTACGGTGCATCCCTCAAGACTCCCGAACCCGTAATTTCTGCCACACACTCACAGGAAGCAGACTCCCTCACCGACCACGAAACCCCACGCCTCAAGCGCAGGCTCCTCACGTCAATAGTCTTTCTACTCGCACTAATGTACTTCTCTATGGGGCATATGCTGAGTCTGCCATTGCCTGCATTCTTTGCACACAACCCAGTAGCTCAGGGCATAGCACAATTACTCTTTGCCGGAATCATCATGATCATCAACCAGAAATTTTTCGTGTCCGGCTTCACATCACTAATGCACCTCGCGCCTAACATGGACACTCTTGTAGCTATGGGGTCATTCTCCTCGTTCGCATGGAGTGTATTCGTGTTGTTCGTGATGACCACCCCAACAAATGCATTCACAGTTCACGACTTCTATTTTGAGTCGGCAGGTATGATTCTCACGCTGATAACTATCGGAAAAATGCTCGAAGCCCGCTCAAAAGGCCGCACCACTGACGCGCTGAAATCCCTCATGAAGTTATCGCCAAAGACCGCAACTATTCTCCGCAACGGCCAAGAAGTTACTGTGCCTATCGAGCAGGTACAGCGAGGCAGTGTTTTTGTCGTGAGGCCGGGCGAAAATATTCCTGTTGACGGCGTGATTCTTGAGGGCAGTACCGCAGTAAACGAGTCAGCCCTCACCGGAGAGAGCATACCTGTCGACAAAATCGCAGGGGATTCCGTCTCGGCAGCTACGGTGAATCAGTCGGGGTACATCAAGTGCGAGGCTGTACGTGTCGGCCAAGATACCACACTTTCACAGATTATCCGGATGGTCAGTGATGCAGCCGCTACGAAAGCTCCCATTGCGAATATTGCTGATAAGGTCTGCGGAGTATTTGTGCCTGCTGTGATCGGAATAGCTGTGCTTGTGGTTGCAGGCTGGATGATTTTTGCGGGTAAGCCCTTCGGTGAAGCACTCTCGTACGGAATAGCGGTGTTAGTGATAAGCTGCCCGTGTGCTTTGGGACTGGCTACACCTGTTGCAATTATGGTCGGTAATGGTGTCGGCGCGAAGAACGGAATACTCTTCAAGACAGCCTCATCGCTCGAACAGGCAGGGAAAATCACGATAGCTGCCCTCGACAAAACAGGAACTATCACCAGCGGAGAGCCTAAGGTTACGGACATCCTCACTGCTGGGGACGTGATGGAGGATGAGCTGATTTCGTTTGCGTACTCACTGGAGGCCAAGAGCGAGCATCCATTAGCAAAAGCTATAGCCGGATATGCACAGGAGCAGAAGATTTCGGCGCATGACGTGAAGGATTTTCAGGCACTTCCCGGAAATGGACTCACTGCAAAACTCGGCAACGACTCTGTACTCACTGGAGGCAGTGTGAAATTTATCGGGGAGAAGATTTCTGTGGAGGAGAGATATTCACGTGAGGCACAGAGATTCGCAGAGGAAGGGAAGACTCCGCTGATGTTTGCGCGTGATGATGAACTGCTGGGGATTATTGCTGTTGCTGATACGATCAAGCCCGACAGTCAGCAGGCCGTGAAGGAGCTTCGGGAGCTTGGCGTGAAAGTAGTGATGCTCACCGGAGACAACGAGAGAACTGCAAAAGCTATTGGGACACAAGCAGGAGTAGATTACGTGATTGCTGGGGTGCTGCCTGACGGAAAAGAGAGCGTGATTCGTGAGCTTCAGGCTTCCGGACGTGTGGCGATGGTCGGTGACGGGATAAACGATGCTCCTGCGCTGACGAGGGCGGATATTGGCGTAGCGATAGGTGCAGGGACGGACATAGCGATAGATGCGGCGGATATTGTGCTGATGAAGAGCAGCTTGCTTGATGTACCTGCGGCAGTGAGACTCAGCAGGGCGACCCTCAGGAACATACGGGAGAATCTTTTCTGGGCGTTTGTGTACAACGTTATAGGGATACCGTTAGCGGCTGGGCTGTGGGGCTGGAAACTTGACCCGATGTTCGGAGCGGCGGCTATGAGTCTGTCGAGCTTCTGTGTGGTGACTAATGCGTTGAGGCTGAATCTTGTGAACATACGCGGCAAAAACGGAGGTGCTGCAAAATCATGAAGGGGTTTGCTGTTTTGGTTATGATGTTGCTAGCGTCATTACCTGCGTGTGCGGACATACAGGAGTTCCGGTATTTTTCGCTGGATGTTCCGGAAGATTGGAGCGTCAATGAAGATGGCATTGCTGTAACCGTAACAGCTCCGGACAAATCTGCGTCTCTCTCGATTACTGCGGATGACCCTCACGGAAAGAGTATAGCCGAACTTGCGGAAGAGTACTCTGCGAACCTGAAGGGTACTGCTCCGGTGAAGGACGAAGCGGAAGACGGAGGGGCATATAGCTTTGAGTTCAACAACGGGGTGAGTTACGCTGTGATAGACGGCGATGAAGAGATGTATTTGCTGATAATCGGGACAGGAGTCGAACATAACGGTGAAGTATTGGGTGAGATTCTGGAGTCTCTGGAAATGAAATGAGGAGTGATTTTCATGAACATGAAGGAAGAATTACTGCGCAAGATTCACGATAAGACTCTAGTTGCTGGAGTCGTAGGTTTGGGATATGTGGGACTGCCTCTTGCTGTGGAGAAGGCAAAAGCTGGATTCAGGACTATCGGCTTTGACATCAGGAAGTGGAAAGTTGACAGTGTGAACGCCGGGCATAACTATATAGGCGATGTAGTGGATGCTGAGTTATCCGCAATAGTACGTACTGGGGGGGGGGCACTATCTGCTACAACGGACTTCAGCAGAATCAGTGAAGTAGATTTTGTAGCGATATGTGTCCCAACTCCGCTGGACGTTCACCAAGAACCAGATATTACCTACGTGAAAGAGTCAGCCGAGTCTGTGGCGAAGTACCTCAAGCCCCGCACAATGGTAGTACTGGAATCTACGACATATCCCGGCACGACAGAAGAGCTTTTGCGGCCGTTGATCGAGGGCATCAGCGGACTCAAGTGCGGTGAAGATTTTTACTTGGGCTTCAGTCCGGAAAGGGTAGACCCGGGAAATAAGCTCTATAACACCAGAAATACCCCGAAAGTTGTCGGAGCTATAGGCCAAGACGCAGCAGAAGTGATTTCCGCGATGTACAGTGCAGTACTTGATGGGGAGATATATACGGTGTCGAGTCCTGCTGTTGCGGAGATGGAGAAGATTCTGGAGAACACATACAGGAATATTAATATCGGCCTCGTGAATGAGCTTGCCAGACTCTGCCACAAGATGGGTATATCTATTTGGGAAGTGATCGAAGCCGCGAGGACTAAGCCGTATGGTTTTCAGGCATTTTATCCCGGGCCTGGACTCGGAGGACACTGCATACCGTTAGACCCGTATTACCTGACGTGGAAGGCGAGGGAGTTCGGTTTTCACACGACGCTCATCGAGAACAGCATGGTGATCAATGACTCACAGCCGGAGTACTGTGTGGACAGGGCTATGCATATCCTGAACAGGCAGAAGAAGGCCATCAACGGTGCGAGGATTCTTCAGCTTGGGATAGCGTACAAGAATGACGTAGCTGACTATCGGGAGAGTCCGGCTATACGTGTGATGAAGGAGCTTCGAGCGGTAGGGGCAGAGGTTGAGTATTACGACTCGTTTGTGCCGGAGTTCAGGAATGTTTTCGGGATGGAGGGGAAGAGTATTCCGGAGCTTAATCCTGAAGTTGTAGGCAGCTATGACTTGGTGATGATTACGGCGGCTCACCATGATGTAGATTACGGGATGGTACAGGCGAACGCTAAGACAGTATTTGACCTCAAGAACGTGATGAAGGATATTGCACCCAGACACAACATAGAGGTTTTGTGACGTATGTTTGAGCATTACGTGTTAAGTTTACATTTTTCTTTTGCTCGTCTAGAATATCGACATCCTAAGCAAATTAACATTGCAAATGGTAAACATAGATTGGAGGGCTGAATAATGCCTAGCACTCTAAAGGATATTGCTGGAGATTTCTTGCGTAAGCTCATGAATCATCCGGTCAGAACTCAGGAGATCATCACTACTCCGGAATATTACAGGGAACTTCATAGCTTGCTGCATATCGCTAAAGTTGAGGGCTTTGACCTTATCCGAACAGGCAAACGCTATGACGGTGGGTATATCATGCTGGATGACTTTCACGCCGGAGATGTAGCATATTCATTCGGGATATGTGATGATGTTTCGTGGGATAAGGATATGGCTTTACGCGGTTATGATGTCTTCATGTATGACCACACGATTGACAAACTGCCCGAAGAAAATTCACATTTCCACTGGGAAAAACTGGGTATTGCTGACGGAGTAACTCAGGACGACAGGCTGAAGACTCTTGACGAACTTATCAGGGCTAATCACCACGAGGCCAAGCAGAACATGATTCTGAAGATGGATGTTGAGGGAGCGGAATGGGGATTTTTTGAGCAGGTAAGTTCAGAGACACTTTCGCAGTTTTCGCAGATGACGTTTGAGTTTCATACACTCTTAAGCCATCCGAACCCTGAACTAGTGCTGTCGGTATTCAGGAAGCTCAACCAGACTCACCAGCTTATACACATGCACGCGAATAACAACGGTGCGTATATTTCTTTTGGGGATAAGATTTTCAGTGATTCTCCGGAATTGTCGTATGTGTTGCGCAGTAAATACAACTTGAATGAGAAGTATGATGTGAATCTGCCACTGAGTATAGATGATGCTAATTTCCCATCATTGCCGGAAGTTGAGTTGGGCCGGTGGAATGATGATGCACAGATTGGTGAAAGGCTGACTGTTAGCTTGAAAGCGTTCTAGTTTTGATTATCTCATGCTTCCCGGAAAAACTGGGGGGCTTTGTTTTTGCGATACACTTGCCGAACACGAAACGGAAATTGCCATCAATTATGTCATGTTAAAGTTATGTGATATAATTTCGCAAAATTTCACGAAAGGTGTAGACAAGAATGCATAACGTTGCTACGATCACGCATCACGCATCACGCATCACGCATCACGCCTATAGTCTGTCCATAACATCACACAATTACGTGAATTATACCATGTCCTGCAGGGAAAAACTTGCGGGGCATTTTTTGTGTGTGCCTGTTCATGGGAGAGCTGAGTCATGAGCATTATTACAACTCTGACTAAGAAAATCATCGGCCGCAGTCCTTTGTTGCATAATCTAGTTTATACGCAGTACATTCAAGGTAACTACTTCAAGGCGGCAGCTCTTATGCTGTGGATGTTACCCATGAAGAATTTAGTAAAACCTGATGATTTTGTGAAGCACTTCGATATTATAACCACAAGGGAGTATTACGAGGAACTTCAAAAACTTCTGCATATCGCAAAGGTTGATGGCTTTGAAGTCGTCAGGACAGGCAAAAAACATGACGGCGGATATATTCTACTTGATGACTTTCACGATGGTGGCATAGCTTACTCTTTCGGTATCAGCAGTGATGTTTCGTGGGATAAGGATATGGTTTCAAGAGGGTATGATATTTTCATGTATGATCATACGATTAACGGACTGCCTGAAGAAAATTCCCACTTTCACTGGAGCAGATTCGGCATATCTGACGGAGTAACGCAGGACAACAGGCTAAAGACTCTTGATGAGCTGATACATGCTAATCACCACGAGAATACACGCAACATGATTCTCAAGATGGATGTTGAGGGCGCGGAATGGGGATTCTTATCGCAAGTAAGCTCCGAGACTCTTTCGCAGTTCGGACAAATGACGTTCGAGTTTCACGGAATACCAGGCCACACAAACCCTGAACTTGTGCTTGAGGTATTCAGGAAGCTCAACCGGACACACCAGCTTGTACACATTCACGCGAACAACAACGGTCATTATATTTCGTTCGGACACAAGAAATTTTGTGACCTGTTTGAGTTTACGTATGTCCTGCGCAGTAAATACAGCTTTATTGACGATTATGATGTTAACCTGCCATTAAGCATTGACGATGTGAATGTCCCATCATTGCCTGAAATCATACTTGGCCGATGGAATGAATACGCACAGTTCGGCGAAAAAGTTACTGTTCACGTGAAAGCACTATAGCTTGCCGGTATATTACTGCCTCCCGAAATTGCAAGGGGCTTTGTTTTTTTTGTGATATACTTACCTCACAGAATAAGTAAGGGTAAAATCTACAATTCTGTATTAGTAGTATCAACTAAACAATAAAACATGGTTGTGGCATCAGCCATTGGAGGAGACACAATAAGACCTGTATCAGGCAGTGTTGATGATACCAAAATCCCACGTGCTTGTAGTCGTTGGGGGTATGCCAACAATACACCACAACACAAATTTTCAGCGTTCATTTCACGTCAAAGGTGTCCCGCAGTTTTTTCACGGGATTATGAGTGAACGCATACATTAACCTTTAGGAGGTATTATTCTTTATGGCAGTAGCAAGTATGAAGCAGTTGCTCGAATGCGGAGTCCACTTCGGACATCAGACCCGCCGCTGGAATCCCAAAATGAAACCCTATATCTTCACCGAACGCAATGGAGTCTACATCATCGACCTCCAGAAAACCGTTCGCGGCCTCGAAAAAGCCTATGACTTCATCCGCGAAACAGCAGCTTCCGGCGGACATATACTCTTTGTCGGCACAAAGCGGCAGGCTCAGGAGACCATCAGGGACGAAGCCACACGCTGCGGACAGTTCTACATCAACCAGCGTTGGCTCGGCGGACTCATGACCAACTTCCCCACAATCAGGCGCAGAATCTCCAGAATGCTCGAACTCAGAAAGTATGACGAAGAAGGCACTTGGGAGGAGTTCACGAAGAAAGAG
>JAFTBT010000029.1 GCA_017455085.1 Synergistaceae bacterium | reverse complement strand
GGTGCTTTGCCTTCGGGCTTGGCCTTCAGCGGAGAGGGCAGCACTGCATCAATCAGCGGGACTCCTGAAGCAGGAACAGCAGGCACGTATCCTGTGAAGGTAGTTGCTGCGAACGAGGGAGGCTCAGCAAGTGCGGACGTGTTGATCACCGTAGCAAGTGCAGGCACAGAGGACGAGGACAAGAAGAACAGGGACATCGAGAAGGGCGAGCCTGTAACGACTGTTGACGCTTCCGGAGCAAGTACCACACGTACGACCACTAACCTGAAGGACAGCAGCGGCAATGTGATTCTTGCGGCGGAGATAGCCATAACGACAGAGTCCGAAGAGTTTGCGAC
This sequence comes from Synergistaceae bacterium, assembly GCA_017455085.1. Next base: position 13,709 of record JAFTBT010000029.1, on the reverse strand, counting down.
AGTAGTGGGTGGAAATTTCTCGACGATAGTGAGTGTTGACGTGTCGCTCGATATTCGCAGTACAAGCTACGACAAATACGCGTACTTGATGGAGATTTTCGGCCTGCCTGAGTGGCTGAAGGCTGACGGAACACTGGAAAGCTCCGGCAAAGTTGAGGGTGGACAGCATTACGAGGTAACTCTCTCCGGAACGCCTACGACCTCACAGGATGCGCAGTCAGTTGTGTTTGCAGCTACGGTGATGATTACGGGAGATACTCCGGAGATTGAGGCCTATGGTGATAAGGAAATCATGCTTGCTGTGAACGCAGGGAGAGTCAGCCCGGATGTGTCGCCTGGCGTGAGGCCTGATGTGAGTCCGGACGTGAATCCGGATGCGGATGTTGCACCAAGACTTACGGCCTCTCAAGAATCTCTCTCAGTGAGTCGCGGAGAAAGTATCTCTGTTACGATTACGGCAGTGAACGGGGAAAGTATCACGTGGTCCAACAGCGGAAGCCTTCCCGAAGGAGTCAACGCTCAAGGAAACGGAAACACATTCACCATCAGCGGGACTGTTACGGAAAGTGCTGCGTCCGGAAGTTACACGTACACAGTGAGCGCGGCAAACAGTGCTGGAAGTGCGAGCATAACCATCACCATCACGGTGAGATCTGGAGCATATGAGCCAGTGAATGAGCAGGAGACCACAGCGGACGAGATCAACAACATGACCGGTGAACAGTTGCAGGAGAAGTTCGGATATGCTGACGGCATAAAGATTACTGGCAAGGTTGAGAATCTCAATGAGCTTGTGGAGAAGATTAGCACCGTTACGGAGATCAAGGCACTCGACCTGTCCGAAGCTGAGGAGCTTGAGGAAGTGAATTTGTCCGGCAACTCTACGATTCAGAGTCTGACTCTCGCAGGCAACACCACAGTAAAAACTATAGATGTGAGCGGCACGAAACTTGCTGTGCTGAACGCGGATCACTGCGCGGGCTTGACGGAGCTTAGGTGTGCGAACTGCAACATTGAGGAGCTGGATGTAGAGGGCTGCGACTCTCTGGAGGTACTTGACTGCCGGAACAACAAGCTGCATAAACTGGACGCGTATATGCTGGAGAGCCTGTACGAGCTTTTGTGTAGCAATCAGAACATTACGGGCTGGATACTTGGCCGTGAGTTTGACTTCATGGAGCATTTCGGGCTGAAGGTATCTGCGGCTGACGGAGTGAGAAGGTCTGCATCCGGAGTCGAGAACATCAAGAATCTCAAGGCTTGGGACGCAGAAGGAAAAGCGTTGACGGTGGAGTATGACTCTGCGACAGGAAAAGCAGTGTTTGGGAATGCCCCTGCGAAGATCGCGTATGACTATGACACCGGATTTGAGAACGTGATGATGGACGTAACTGTGGTTTCTGCTGGCGGTGATGAGCCGGGTGTTAGAGGCAATGTTGGGCCATCAGGCGGAGGCTGTGATGCTAGCTCAGTCAATGCAGCGTTAGGGATGATAGCTGTGATGATGTTTTTGGCTTTCAGGAGGAAGAGCTAGAGGCAGTGAGTAGAACGCAGCATAAATATTTGCAGGGATGGCCTAGCGTTGAGTGCGTGAAAGCCGCCCCATTTTTTTATGCGCATGACTGTGATAAAACTTACACTGAATTTTTCACACTAAAATTTCACAATAGATGTGAGAGATAATACATGTCTACGTACATAAAAACATGCTTGATAACTGCACTCATGGGGTGAGATTTCTGCACACTAACTTCGCGCGTATATAGGCATGGTGTGTTTTCTCGCACACTTCAGGAAAATCCATAACCTAATAAGGAGGAATCATCATGCAACGAAAGTTTTTAGGAGCGTTACTGCTTTGTGTGGCAGTGTTCACCGCGTCTATGTCTTGGGCTGCTGACATGGAGATCAACGAGCAGAATTTCCCCGACCCAGCATTCCGTCGATCGTACGCGAAAACTGCGACAACGGCGGCATCGACACACAAGCAACGTCCGGCAATGGGATTATCAGTGATGCAGAAAATCAATGCTGTTACGACAATCACGCTAGATCACTGGTCAGGCTACAGGGGAATAGAAAATCTTAGTGGCATTCACTACTTCACCGAACTTGAGACTTTGGACTGCAGCAATCAGAAACTCACTAGGCTTAGTCTTTTGCTTCCCGCTTTGACATCGCTTAATTATTCCTGAAACCAGCTCACAAGCCTTAACATATCAGGCTGTACACGTCTCAGCACATTGGACTGCAGCAACAACAAACTCACCGGGACTCTGGACTGCTCCAACAACCCGGATATTCACGTGACGCTGCCCACAATTGCCACTGACAGACTCGGAGTCAGCTCCCTAAAGTGCAACAACGCAGCAGGAGTCGTCCCAATGGATTCGAATGCGCTCGGTGCATACTTGACGACGATGGAATGCAGGAACGCTAATATTACGTCTCTTGACATGAGCAGTGCTTTACCAACGGAAATAGACGTATCGGAGAATCCCAACTTTACGAGCATAATCTGGAACTCTTCGACGCAGGGATACAGCATCAACTCTATCAACATTTCGGGGACTCAGATGAGAGTACAGGGTACAATTAACGCCATCAGTGGGGGTCTCTGCAACCCGTACTATTTTTACGCTAACAGTATGGACATTGGCACGCTGGATGTTAGCTCGTTCACTAACTTGAAGGGACTGCATCTTGAGAACAATCACCTGACTCCTTGACTCTGCTGTATAGTGTGAGCATCTATCTGTATCTCTATTTGGAGAGCAACGATAACGTATATTCCTGCTCTTCCCGCGAAAACTAACGGGGTTTACCTCGCCCACAAGAATATTACTTCAACGGGAAACCTGCTGTATATCTCTCCGGATCTGAATGAGCTTAATGTGTCCTACAACAACCTGACTGCGGCGGACTCGGACGCACTCACAAAGCTGGAGGAGCTGAATCTCTCGCACAATTCACTCACTGCTGACACATTAACACTTCCGTCAGTGATAAATTACACCTCTTGGAGCAGCCCAGATATTGAGTTGGATCTTTCGTACAACAATTTGTCCTCGCTGCCAGGAATGCCAGATGAGTATATTAGTGAGCTTGACGTTACCGGAAACAGCTTGACGGAACTGAATGTGAGCGGGTTCACTCTGCTTGAGGAGCTTTATGCGGGAGAAAATCACCTTACGGCTCTTGATACTACTCCGAACTCTAAACTCTCTACATTGTGGGTTGACTACAATCACGGAATGAACACCCTGACTCTCTATAACGACTTGAGCGCGCTGAACATTTCCGGCACGAAGATTCCGATGTTTGGTGTCCCTGCAAGGTTAGGGCGTTTCTATGCGGACACTATGGATTATGAGTTAGTCAGTGTAGATCTCACCAGTTTTGACGCACTAGATATTCTGCACATGTCCAACAACGGCGAAGGCTTGAAGAAAGTGTTGATGACGGACTGGTGCCCTATAACTCCCGAGAGATCTACATGTTCAACAACTCACTGACAAATTCGCATGTTCCCGGCGGTACTGGATGGCTGAATATTTACGATAATCATCTCGTCTCGCTTGTCCCGTTCGGCCTACATTGATGATGAAGGCTTCTCGTGGCTTGAGGAGGCTGATGTTGACGCCCAGACCTCCACAGCAACAATCACCCGATCCGGCTCGTCGTACCTGCTGAATTTCGGGGGCATAGTCGGAGGTTCGGCAGCCTCTCACGTTCAGGACATCAGCGGCCAAGACTCTAACGGCTCTGGAATCTCCGCACCTACAACAACGGAATAGCCACGTTCTCAGCACAGACCGCAACAGTCAGCTACAACTACAACGCCAGTGTGAAGCTCTGGGGAGAATCTGATGACCTGTTGATGCCTGTAACATTAACGGTGACTCTGGAGACTCCAGCAGAAACACAGCCTTGTACTATACTGCGACGGGAGAAAATATCACGTGGAGCATGAGCGGGACTCTTCCTGCGGGGCTGACGTTTTCGTGGTCTGGCAATGCTGCAATAATCAGCGGGACACCTTCAGCGGGAAGTGCGGGGAGCTATCCTGTGACGGTAACAGCTACAAATTTAGGAGGCAGTTCGAGCGCAACAGTAGCGATAACCGTAGCGGCATTACTACGGATGTATCACCTGATGTTTCACAGGACATTCAGCCGGAAACTTCACCCGATGTGACTCCTAAAATTCCAGTAGTAGATATCACTGCGGAGGAAGTACTGAACGTGACCGATGTGGAAATAGTGGAGAAATTCAGCAACACCGAATCCCTTCCCATCACCGGAAATGTCGAGAACCTGAACGAGATTCTGGACAGGATCGCGGAAGTTACGGAGACCAAGACTCTTGACCTGTCGAAGATTGAGAGCCTGAATCTTTCCGGCAACATCTCAGCCAAAACAGTAACGCTCACCGAAAACGTGAACCTTTCCGAGTGCAACGCAGAGAGTAGTGCGAACGAGTCCGTCGACTTGAACGGCAACACGAATCTTTCTACGCTGAACCTCAGGAACTGTGCGAACCTAACGACTCTAAAGTGCGCAGAGTGTTTCTTGACCGGAGCGAATCTCGAAGGGGGCGTGAACCTTGAGGAGGCAGACCCTAGTGGAAACAGCTTCACGAAGTTTGACGCTGGTGCGGATGTGTTCCCGAAGATGCGGGAGCTTGAGTGTCGGCGGGATTCTTGACGGTGAAAGTGTGCAGGTCTCGGCTGCGGCGTTCGGGGTGTATGCATTTCTGTCGTCGTATGAGCGAGTGGAGAAGGTGAAGGCCTATAGTGCGTCAGGGCAGGAGCTTACTGTGAACTACGACAAGGCAACCGGAACAATGACCTTCAACGTGACACCTGCAACGTTAACGTATGATTATGTTACGGGGTTTGAGGACGTGAAGATGGACGTAACTGTAGCGATGTCCGGCGGAGGCAGTGAACTGGAAATCAGACGCACTGTAGATAGCTCTGGCGGAGGATGCGATTCCGGAATGAGCTGTGTGTGTTTGGTACTTGGTGTGTTTCTGGTTTTCGGGAAGAATGCTAAAGTCCGCAAATATTAGACCGATAAAACAATCATCAAGGACGAAAATTTCATCAAGGACGTATGAATTTTTGGAGATGTAGTATTATCATGATGCGCGTTAACCAGTTTAACAGCAGTACTTTCACACAGAACACCCAGAACCGCAACAGCCGTACTAGCAACGGCATGGAGAGCTTCGCCGGAGTAATGAGCCGTGTATCCGGAGAGCAGCAGACCAGCCAGATGATGCCCCAGCAGTCGAACACTATGCAGATGCCCGGAATGCAGATGCCTGGAATTGGAGGAATGCAGAGTAATTTTCCGTCAATGATGCCGGGAAGGAATATGCCTTCTGAGATGCCGGAGATGCCTTCAGGTGAAATGCCTTCAGGTGAACCTCCTGCACTTCCTGACGGTGAGATGCCCTCCGGTGAGCCTCCTGCACTTCCTGATGGTGAGATGCCCTCCGGTGAACCTCCTGCACTTCCTGACGGTGAAATGCCTTCAGGTGAGCCTCCTGCACTTCCAGACGGTGAAATGCCTTCGGGTGAGCCTCCTGCACTTCCTGATGGTGAGATGCCCTCCGGTGAACCTCCTGCACTTCCTGATGGTGAAATGCCTTCAGGTGAACCTCCTGCACTTCCTGACGGTGAGATGCCCTCCGGTGAAATGCCTGCACTTCCTGATGGTGAAATGCCCTACGGTGAACCTCCTGCACTTCCTGACGGTGAGATGCCCTCTGGTGAGATGCCCGTTTCTGCTCCGAGCGAGTCCGACAGCAATATGCCTCAGCCTCCGTTCGGCCAGTCAAGTTTTGGCGGTATGAGTGCAATGCAGAGGCTCGGCGGTATGTCCAGCATGCAGAGACCCGGAAATTTCTCCAACCCCTTCACCAGCAGCAGCATGAACTCTTTTCGCACTATGAGCTTCATGAACAGGTAGCAGACGACAAAAATTTATCCCCCAGTCAGTAATTGGCCGGGGGAATTTTTATGCCCTGTATTTCTTCACACTACCACTTTATGCCGAATATCCTCATTAACGACGACGCTGTCATCACCAGCGCAAACAGGTAACTCACCAGCATAAAGAACTGCATCACACGGGGCTGTGGCATTCCGTTTTCCTCGTTGATGTCCTTCCTGAAGATTAACCGAGTAACGTAAAACCCTCCGAACGGTGTCGCTATTGCCGTTGAGATATTCGCTATGAGTATCAGCTGTGTCGGACTCCCGTTGTACGTGAAGCATATCGCTGTCGTGATCACTATGCACACAAGGCTGCCCCACTTGATGAAGTTCGACTCAAATTTTGTGGGTTTGTCGATACCTGCCGCCAACAACACCATTCCCCTTTGAGTGTTCCCAAGCAGTGAAGAAAACGCCGCCGCCAGCAGTGCCACTCCCATAACTATCGGTGCGGCTGTCCCCAAAAACGGCACTAGCAACTCTCCGAGCTGTGCAGGAGTCTTTATGCCCTGTCCTGTCGGGTGAAGCACTATCGCACCCACTAAGAATATCGCTCCGGAAATCAGCACCACCGCCAAAACATGGGCTACTGCGTCCGCAAACATGATCCCGTTGAAGAGGTCTTCCTTCTGCCATTTCTTTTCGAGGCCTAAATATGTACCGTATATGCCTGCCGTGATTGCTGCGTTTGTGCTGACGTATGCGAGTGATGTTGCGAGGCTTCCGGGTGCTACGCTCCAGTGTGTCAGTGAATGCCCAAACATTGCCCAGTCTGGCCCGCCGGTAGCTACCAGTGTCGCGAAGAAACATATGATCATGCCGATAATGCACAGAGTAATAATCTTCTCGACTTTTGAGTACACACCTTTGGCGAAATAGCACGCAAGAGTGATCACGATCATGAAGATAGAGCCTATTTTCCAGTTGATGCCGGTGATCAAGTTCAAGCCCGCTCCTGAACCGGTGATGTTCCCCATCGTGAAGAAGAAGCATGACAGGAACGTAGCTACTCCGGTGATGAACGCCGCAGGTGCTCCGTAGTAGTGCCTGATTGCGTGAATAGTAGGCATTCCGGTCAGCATGGAGATTCTGTAGCAGGTCAGCATAAACGTTATGCCCATGACGATAATCGGGATGATGAGCCAAATCATTTGGTAGCCGTAATTAGCTCCCATCATAGCGGAAGTGGTGATGTTGCCCGGACCGATGACTACGCCGGCGAGAATTATTCCGGGACCTATACGCTTGAGGATTTCGAGGAATGATGCGCGTTTGATTTTTGACGTATCCATGAATAAAATATCCTTCTGTCTTTATGACAATTCTTATGACAAAGGCGGCCAAGAGAGAATTTATGCAGAGTCCTCTTTTGACAGCCAGTTAATATTCCTACGTCCTGAGTGTCTACGCTACAAACTACTCATACTTGCTCATGTCAACTTTGCCGAGTCCGCTGAGCTTGATACCCTCAGTAACCCAGTCCTTCTCTTCCTGATCAAGAGGCAGTACCGGCCCGCGCATAAGTCCGTTTCTGAAGATTCCGCGCTGTGCAAGGGTCTCTTTGAGTCTGGCATGTGCTTCACCTGAAGGCTGACCGCCGCCGTAAATTGCCTGAGAAATCGGGTAGATCCTGTTCGACCAGTCCTGTGCTTCTTTGAGTGTGTGCTTGTCGGGGTGTGAGAACACTTCCCACGCGCCAGTGATGAGTTCAGGTACGCAGCCTGCAAATCCGATCAGTGCGCCGTCCATTCCTGTGAACCACGTTACGCAGAGTGTCTCATCGTGGCAGGTGATGAGGGAAATATCCGGGCAGTGCTTGCGGAGCTCGCGAACGTCATGCTCATAGATAGCAGTAACGCGTGTGCCGACCTTGATGCACTTGACGTGAGGGATCTCCTTGCACATCTTGATGAGGGTTTCGACCTGATAGAACGCTTTGCTGGTCGCGGGGTAAAGGTGAATGATAATGTCGAGGTCTGCACCCTCTGCAACGTCCTTGATGTACTGGAACGGAGCATTGGGGTTCATGCCGAAACGGAGCCACATGTGCGGGGGCATAAGGAGGATTCCGTCAGCACCGGCTTCTTTTGCCTCGCGGGCCATCTCGATTGATTCCTGAGTGTTCTCGCAGTTTACGCCGGAGATGATGGTCATGATGTCTCCGCACTCTTCAGCGCAGATCTCGGTTACGCGCTTGCGCTCGGCTCTGGTGAGGCCGATGATTTTCCCTTGCACAGTTTGCATATCATAAACTCAATCAGTATCAGATTCCATGAAAATTGATGCGGAATAAATCTGCAAGAAAAATTTAGGGTTTGCATGGTTTAATAGTAGGTACAAAAAGTTAGTAGAAGGAGGCTTTTTCTTGTGGATGAAGACTACATAAACGGTATCGTTATGATGTTTATAACTATGCTCGGATTTTGCTTGCCTCACATTTTTGGTGAGCTTATAGGTACACAAAGTGAAGACAGTCAGAGAAATGGTGCAGCATCAAGACCAAAAAACATAACACGAGTCACTATGCAGGATATAGCACGTTTTGCCGAATGCAATCCGGCTACAGTGTCCAGAGCGTTGAATAACACATCATTCGTTCATCCGGACACCAAAGCCAGAATCTTGGCCGCAGTCGCAGAACTGAACTATCACCCGAACATCATCGCTAAGAGCATCAGGAAGGGCAAACGCAGGACAATCGGGGTAGTGATTCCAAACGTGAGGCTATCGATTTTCGGGGACATCGCCCAAAATATCGATATAGAGGCCAGAAAATCAGGGTACTCTATTCTGTTCTGCCACACCAACGATGACCCAGAAGCAGAACGTGAATGCCTTGACCGCCTCCGCTACGGGTTCACTGACGGAATAATCATAGCGTCGACTGGCCGACACATGAGCCTCATCACGGACATACACAATCAGGGAATCGCAGTGCTGCAAATTATTCGGAGGTAGTCTGACAAACTTTCCAGCATAGTCAGCGATTACGAGGGAGGCAACTATGACGCAGTACACTATCTCTACAGCAAAGGGTGCAGGAAAATCGGGCTGATCAATGGGCCTTCACACGGAAGATATGCACTCAGGCCATACAGGACGAGATATGACGGCTACAAACGCGCGGTGTCTGAGCTTGAGCTGCCGGAGATATGCGAGTTCACGGACGGGGTGATCAACGGCTACGAGTCCGGAGGAAAATGCATAGAGAAGATGATTGACGAGAATCCGGAGCTTGACGCGATCATGACGGCTATAGATTCGTACGGGATGGCTGCGCTGAGAATCACTAGGCGGCGGGGAATCGACGTACCCGGAAAAATCAGGATAGTTAGCTTGACGGGGTGCTATGTTGGGAATCTGCTGGAGAGGTCGTTAACATCGTTTGAGCTGCCTGCTGCGGAGATAGGTACAAAGGCCGCAAGAATGGTGATTGAGGAGATAGAGTCCCACATAGGCAGCAAGCCGAGTATTCAGCACTTGATGTTTGCAGCAACGTTGTCGGAGCGTGAAAGCTCGTAGCACACAAAAACGCCTCCCCTGAGTGTGAGAGGAGGCAGAGATTTTACGCTGACTTCCTGAAGATGAGTGCTGCGGCCAAGAGTCCGAGAAGGGTGATGCCGGTGTTGCAGCTCCGCCACCGATGGAACCGACTGTTTCATAGTGTGATAAGTTAGCAAAATCATAATGAAGTAACGCATGAGAACATCACCTCGCAACATGTGCTAGAGTTAATTAGACTGATTACAGTAGTCATGTTTCCTTGTCCCATTCACGTAGCAATACCACTACACAAAAACCTCCCCCGATTTCTCAGAGGAGGCCTAATTTTCGTCAAGTCTCTGTTAGTCCGTCAGCTCTCTAGTTCTTCTCCTTCACCCTTCTCACTCGCAACACTCCATCTATCTCTCGCAGCCTTTCCGTAGTATCATCAGGCATCTTGTGCGAAATATCAAGCAAAGTATACGCATATTGCCCACGCGCCTTGTTTTGGAGATTCTCAATGTTAAGGCCGTTGCTCCCGAAAAATGACGTGATCTGTGAAAGCATGTTAGGTATATTCCGGTGCAATATCGCCACCCTCGCCTCAGCTCCGCATGTCCCCGCATTCAGCTCTGGAAAGTTCACGCTGTTGGTGATGTTCCCATTGTCCAGATAGTCCTGCAACTGCACAGCCGCCATCACCGCGCAGTTGTCCTCCGCCTCCTCAGTAGACGCTCCTAAATGCGGCAGCACTATCGCGTTCGGAAGGTTAGCACTCTCTGCGTTCGGGAAGTCCGAAATGTAGCCCGACACTTGCCCGGTCGTCAATGCATCACGTAATGCTTCCTCATCCACAAGCACATCACGCGCAAAGTTCAGAATCTTGATGCCCCTCTTCATGCGGGATATTGCCTCAGAATTTATCATGTGCCGTGTCGAGTCCATCGCCGGAACATGAATCGTAATGTAGTCGCTCACAGAATATACTTCTTCCGGAGAGTCAGCGTGTTTCACCATCGGGCTTAACATCCACGCGGATTTCACCGACAAATATGGGTCATACCCCAGCACGTTCATTCCCAGTGCAACAGCAGCATTCGCAACCTGCACTCCGATAGCTCCGAGTCCGATAACTCCAAGTGTCTTTCCCTGAATCTCATGCCCTGCAAATTTCTTCTTGGCCTTCTCCGTGAGCTTGGCAATGTCCGACTCGCAAGCATTAGCCTTCACCCACGTAATGCCCCCGAAAATATCCCTCGCCGCCAAAAGCAGACCAGCTATCACCAATTCTTTCACACTGTTTGCGTTTGCTCCTGGTGTGTTGAAGACAACTATACCTTGCTCCGAACAGCTATCTATCGGAATGTTATTCACACCTGCTCCGGCTCTGGCTATGGCTCTCAGTCCTTCAGGGAACTCCAGCGTATGCATGTCCGCACTCCGCACGAGAATCCCTGCTGCCTCGTGGATGTCCTCAGTAACTTCATAGCCCTTCCGGAATTTCGCGAGGCCTATTGCTGCAATATTGTTCAGGCAGAAAATTTTACGTTCCTTAGGTGCCAGCATGGTTAGTGTGTCCTCTCAAAGTCCACCATGAAATTCACGAGTGCCTTCACGCCCTCGATGGGCATTGCGTTATACAGTGAGGCTCTCATACCGCCGACTGATCTATGCCCCTTCACGTTACGGAGTCCGGCTTTCTCTGCGGCGGCGCAAAATTCTGCGTCCAGTTCCTTGCTGCCCGTGATAAATGGTACGTTCATCATTGAGCGATCCTTCTTCTCGACTGTGCCGTGAAATAGCTTCGACTCATCCAGATAGTCATACAGAATCTTGGCCTTTTCCTCATTGATGGCCTTCATGGCTTCGACACCGCCCAGCTTCAGCAGCCACTTGAACACCAATCCGCACACATATATATTCCAGCACGGAGGAGTGTTGAACAGGGATTTATGCTCTGCGTGAGTCTTGTACTTCATCATTGTGGGAGTATATGGCAGTACTTCATCACGGATTAAGTCATCACGAATAATCACTATTGCGACTCCTGCAGGGCCTACGTTTTTCTGAACGCCTCCCATGATTACGCCGTATCTGTTCACGTCAAGCGGCTCACTCAGGAACATTGAGGATATATCCGCAACTAGAGTCTTGCCTTTCGTGTTGGGAAGGGTGCGAATGGTTGTGCCGTGAACTGTTTCGTTCTGGCAGATGTAGACGTAATCCGCATCAGGTGTGATATTCAGGTCGGACAGATCCGGAATGTAGGAGTAATTTTTATCGGAAGAGTCCGCTACGACATTGACAGTCCCGAAGATTTTTGCTTCACTTGCTGCTTTCTTCGACCACTGGCCTGTAACGATATAGTCAGCTTTGCGGTTCACCATAAGGTTCATGGGGATCATTGCGAACTGTGTGTAGCCTCCTCCTTGAAGGAACAGAACACGATAATTTTCGGGAATGGCCATGAGTTTGCGGAGGTCTGCCTCTGCGGTGAAGAGAATATCCTCGAAATCCTTTGACCTGTGGCTCATCTCCATAACGGACATTCCGGAAGTGCCGTACTCTAGTAATTCTGCCTGTGCTGTGCGTAAGACTTCTTCAGGCAAGACTGCTGGGCCTGCACTGAAGTTGAAAAATCTGCTCAAAATGTATATGCCTCCTTAAAGTTTCATGAAGTGTAATATTATCGATGTGATTACCTGAACTACACCGACTGTTACAGCAATAATTATCCACCATTTTGCGAGGAATCTGGATTGTTTTGCTTGAAGGTAGTCTATGTGTTGGTCAACGCAACAGCGTCCATAACCCCATCAATGCGTGTATTAAGTGTTTTCTCCATGCCGTCAACTTCTGCATGAAGTTCCTTAATGTCGTCTTTGAGATTCGCAAAGCCGCCTTCATCTCGCCTCTGAGATTCGCAATGTCAGTCCTTATGTTTGCAGCTATAGCTTCCTGACGAGCCAAGTTCCGCTCAATCAGTGCCTCCAAGCGTTCAATCTGGGCATCATGCAGCTCTAGCGTGACGTACTGCTTATCATCAACGCTATTCATAAATTTCGCCTCCTGTTTGTGGATATGCGTGTATTCATGTGCGTAATCGTAGGCATATCAACGCCATTCATGATTTTCGCCTCCTGTTGGGAATATGTGTATTATAATTCACATCATCTGAATTGCTGATATAATGTCCGGAAAAAAATATCTATCCATTTCCAGAGGCTTTTACCATGACAACAAAGCTCTATTACGATGATCTATACGCCCGCGAATTTGATGCGGAGATTCTTTCTGTGGCAGAACATGACGGAACATATCACGTTGTCCTGAATCAGACACTCTTTTATCCCGGAGGAGGAGGCCAGCCCTGCGATTTCGGCACCCTTGACGGAATAGATGTGCTTGAAGTGCTGGAGTCCGGCCAAGAAATCATCCATGTCCTCAAGTCCAGACCGGAACACAAAGACGTTCACGGCATACTCGACTGGTCCAGACGCTTCGAACTCATGCAGCAGCACTTAGGCGAACACTTACTTGCAGGCTCACTCTACTCTCTACACCAAATCCACACAGCAAGAATGCGAATCGAGGGCGATAACGTCTCCATCGACACAGCTACTCCCATCGCGCTAGACTCCATTCTTGAGGCAGAACACGCCGCTAACATGGCAGTATGGGCAGACATTCCCGTCGAAGTCATATATCCCGACATCGAGGAAGTCAAGGCCTGCGCTCGCAAACTCCCCCCAGAAAATGCGGAGCTCCCAATCAGAATCGTCAAAGTCGAGGGAGTGGACTATGTCCCGTGCTGCGGTGTGCATGTCAGCTCAACCGGACAGGTCGGACTCGTGAAGGTTACCAGCGTCGAGAATCACAAGGGCGGCTCACGAATCTATCTGCGGTGCGGAAGTGCTGCATACAGGTGGATGAATGATGTGTATCACGAAGTCCGAAAGGCTGAGGCCGAATTAGTGTGCGGGTATGACGGCATAAACGAGAAGATTGCGATTCTCAAGAACCAGATACGTGAACTGAAGGCACAGAATGAGGCGACTGTGGAGCATTTTCTGAAGCCGGTAGCTGAAAAACTCGTGAGCAGTGCTGAGAGTCTGGGAGGATATAGGCTCGTCAAGTACGTGATGCACTCTTCCGGACAGGATGAGGTCAAGCGGATGTTCAGGCTCTTGACGGAAAGTCACCGTGATGTTGTGGCTGTGCT
>JAFTBT010000028.1 GCA_017455085.1 Synergistaceae bacterium | reverse complement strand
GATGACCCTGTCGTGATTGAGTGCGAGGTTACGAATATGAGCAGCATAGGGGAGATATATCCTCATGTGATATTCTACGGCTTCAACTTCAATCCCAACGCGGAGGGGAGTCCTCTGATACTTCCGGAAGACATTGACGGCTACACTATATTGAATTATGAGTATTTGGATCATGCATTCGTGAGGTATGACATATCGCTATTCCCTAACGAGACGCTCAAGTTTGTGTTCAAGATTATTCCGGACGAACTGGATTTTGAGAACGGCTTCGGATTCGTACTGTTTAGCGACAACTCACACCTCAGCAGCTCATACTCCAACACGTACCCCGATCCGGTGATAGACACAACAGATCCGGAAGACGGCAGCGATACCGGCACTGAGGACACCGGAGATGTCAGCGCACTCGGTTCAAGCGGAGGCGGCTGTGATGCAGGATTTGGCAGTCTTGTGCTGATGGTGTTTGCCGGAATGGGGCTGTGTCTCCGCAAAAAGTAACATAACGCATACAATCCTTCTGAAGAAACGTAAATCAATCTCCCCTGTCAGACACAAGGCAGGGGATTTTATTTGTGCTATACTCAACTCCATTCCATTAATCACTAATCCCATTTTCTGGAGGTATCTTTTCGTCATGATCAGGCTAAATAATATCTTCGTCAAGTTCGGAGATTTCGAAGCCCTCAGAGATATTAACGTCCACGTAAAGGAAGGACAGTTCTACACATTTCTCGGCCCATCAGGCTGCGGAAAAACTACTACCCTACGAACCATCACAGGATTCATCGAGCCGTCCTCAGGAAGCGTATTCATGGCCGGGCAGGACATTACTCACGTCCCAATCGAGAAGCGCAACATCGGCATAGTGTTTCAGAGTTACGCTCTCTTCCCGACAATGACCGTTTACGACAACATAGCTTTCGGCCTCAAGATCAAGAAGCTCCCAAAATCGGAGATAGACCGCAAAGTTCGAGACATCGCCGCAAAAGTTGACCTCTCTGACGAGCAACTCGCTAAAGCCGTCAGTCAGCTCTCCGGCGGCCAGCAGCAAAGAGTCGCCATCGCACGCGCCCTCGTCACCAGCCCCGCAATAATCTGCATGGACGAACCCCTCAGCAACCTCGACGCAAAATTACGTGTCCAGCTCCGCAACGAACTCAAGAACATGCAGAAAGAGTTCGGCATCACTACCATATACGTCACTCACGATCAGGAAGAAGCACTCACTCTCTCGGACTGCATCTCCGTGTTCAACAAGGGAGTCATCGAGCAGACAGGTACACCCAACGACATCTACAACCACTCGCAAACTGAGTTCGTCGCAAACTTCATCGGGGACATCAACAGACTCGAAGGGGCTATCACTACACAGATGCGGCTTCCGGAGAATCGGAATCACTTCATCAGGCTTGAGAGGATTCATGTTGACCTCAAGAGTACATATGACGGATTCGCAGGAGTCATAGAGTCTCAGGAGTACTACGGCCTGTACATCAAGTACTACATTCGGGTTATGGGGCAAATCCTAAAGGTCGTGGAGAAAAACGACGGCGTAAACATCTACAAGCCCGGGCAAGACGTGAAAGTCATCATCAGGCCTGAAGACATTATGTCGTACGCGAAGGAGTGAGCATCATGCAGAAGGCTAACACTTTTGACGCAGGACTCATCGCGAAAGTTTTCGGGCTGGTGCTGTTTCTGTACCTGTTCTTGGGATTCATGGTGCTTCCCTGCCTGAACACATTAACTTCCGTATTCACAACTAGGAACGCTCAGGGAAATATTGACCCGCTCGCAGTGATTCGGTTTTTCTGGGCTGGAACTATGCCCCTTTTCGTGTGGAACTCCCTAAAGCTCGCAATATGCCTCGTCTTCACGGTGAATGTTGTGGGTATCAGTATCGTACTCCTCACCGAATACTTCGATATTAAGGGAGCAGCGATTTTGCGTATGGGCTACATGACTACGCTAATATACTCAGGTGTTGCGCTGGTTACTGGCTATCAGTTCTTGTACGACTCCAACGGAATGATGACTACATGGCTCGCTCAGATGTTCCCAATGATGAATCGTCAGTGGTTCTCCGGCTTCAATGCTGTGCTTTTCACGATGACCTTTGCGTGTACGTCGAATCATGCTCTGTTCCTCCGCAACGCCATACGCAACATTGACTACAACACCGTAGAGGCTGCCCGCAATCTCGGCGCGAGTCCG
>JAFTBT010000173.1 GCA_017455085.1 Synergistaceae bacterium | reverse complement strand
CTCTTGGCCGAAATGCCTGTTATGCTCTGGGCTTCCTGATATGCTCTCAACACGGACTGCCGGGCGTCCGGAAGACTCACTATTATGCCCTTAGCAATTCCCTTCGAGGGAGCAGGCCCAAAGCCTATCACATGCACGGAATCGGGATAGTTAGGATTTTTTTCCGCAACTATCATCGTGGTTTTAGTTGTCCCCAAACTCAACCCTACAATAAGGTTGTCAGATTTTCCCGGCATAATGTTTTATGTTCCCTTCTTTGTGTCAATATGAAATGTATTAGTTCGAATGCTGTTTATTATAATTTATCCAGCAAAATTTACAGCAATAATAGTTTACGCCCCCGTGTATTTTTCGCACCCTGTTTTTACGCCGCTATAAGTTACGCAGCATGATTTTCACTCATGTGTAGCCTCGAAAACTACTCGTAAGCAATACCAACAGCCCCGAATCACTTCCGCAGTTATAGGTTTCGCAGCATGATTTTTCCTTCGTACGTAGCATCTATAATGTGATTGCCGCCCTCGTTAATGAGTCTCGCAAATATCTCATCAAGTGCTCCGCCTATGTCTTGCCCTGCATACTTCTCACGCTGCAAGTACAGATCGAATCTCTGCCCCATGTGTTCAAGTTTCAGGTAAAACATATCCATTCCTGCCCGCCGCTCCCAAGAAATCTCCTGCGCCGCTTCGAACCACCTGCAATCCCTAAACTCCTCAAGAAAAGAATCTATCACCGCCGTAGAAATCGGAGACGCAAACACCCCGAACATTGGTGCATTCACATCCACTCCGTCAGTTCCGCCGTCTTCAGGCACTTTCCACACCAGAGACCCAGACTCTGCTTCTGCGGGCCGCCCGGGTTCATAGAGCCACATCCTGCCGTCACGGGATATGCACCAGATTTTTCCGCGCCAGTCCACTTTGATCCACGCTTTGAGCCAGTCTATACGTGTCCGGAAATGTCCCAAGCCCTCCATCTGAGTATCCACTACCACCGGCATATCGCGCTCCAGAAATTCCTTCATGCCCTTAGAGTCACGCATAAGGTACGGCCAAAACGTCAGGCATCTCTTCGGGAAAACCTCCCACAATCTCCGTTCAAGGTCCTGCGACTGAGACTCTATGCGATAATCATTCAGGGTAAACCAATACCGGTATTCGTATACGCGGGTCAAGCAGCCCATTAACAGCATGAACAGAATGATTTTCCGGCGCACAATGTATCACTGCAAGCTGAAACACGGATCCAGAATCTTGATTTCCGGTTCGAGCAATATACCCGTTCCGTCGTAGACTCTTTTTGCGCAGAGCTTCACCAGCTCCATAACGTCAGAGCTTTTCGCCCCGCCCATGTTCAGGATAAAGTTAGCGTGTATGTCCGAGACCACAGCATCACCAACACACAACCCCTTGCACCCGCATTCATCGAGTAACTTTCCTGCTGAAGTCCCCTCCGGATTCTTGAAGGTGCATCCGGCATTTCGCAGACCATGAGGCTGATTCGTGCGCCTTTGCTGGTAGCTTTGCAGTAGTTCAGAATCTTCGGGCTGAGATTCCCTGAAGGTCATACGTGCGGAGAGTATCACGCGCTTTTCGTCTGCAAGTGAACAGTGCCGGTAAGAGCAGGCTATCTCGTCACGCGGCCAAATCCTCACGTTTCCGTCAGACTCAACAGTCGTAACCTCCTCCACGAGCTCACACACCCCGTGTCCTCCTGCACCAGCATTCCCCGCCAAAGCTCCGCCAAGTGTACCGGGAATCCCTGCCGCAAACTCAAGCCCTCCGAGTCCGCGCAAATGCAGCTCCTTCATGAGTGAGGACAGTTTTATGCCTGAGGCTATGTCTGCTGTTGTGTGGGTGATCCATTCTGTTGCGGTGAGGTTTTGGGTTGAGATTACGACTCCTGTGATGACTCCATCGGGGAAAAGTACGTTGCTTCCTCCTCCGAGAATATACACTGTGATTCTCTCGCTCATCAGCATTGCGAACAACACACGCATATCCTCAATGGAAGAAGGTACAGCAAAAATTTCGGCCTCTCCTCCAGTACCAAGAGTGCAGAACCGAGAAAGAGGCATGTTTTCGTGTATAGTGAGGTGTGGTAGAGCGGTCTGTAATTTCTTCAGCAACATACGCATTCAATAATTTCCTGAGTGAATTTGCCGTAATTATACCCTAAATGCGTTTGCAACCATTCAGAAAATTTTCACCTATTCTGTAAACGTCCCCTGCTCCCATCGTCAGCAAAAGGTCTCCGGAGCTCAGAACTTCATTCAGAATCGCGGCTATAGAGTCAAAATCTGCGGGGTATATTTTTCCGTCAGAGCAGCTTATGATCTCGCCCGATGAACTGTGAGGCAGTGACTCTTCTCCTGCGCTGTAGACCGGCAGCACGTAGCACCGATCACTCAGGCTCAGAGCATGTGCAATCTGTGGCGCAAACTTAGCCGTGCGCGAGAACCTATGCGGCTGATACACGGTTACGATTCTTCTGTCGGGGTATATGCTTCTGACAGCGTTTAGTGTCGCGAGAATCTCCGAAGGGTGGTGTGCGTAGTCGTCCATCACGAGAATGTTGGTGTGTGTTACGCCCTTGACCTGCATTCGGCGTTCAGAGCCGTGAAAGTCCCGGAGAATCCCAGCCGAAGTCGTGAAGTCTATCCCGCAGAGATCCGCTGCTGCTATAGCCGCTAAAGCATTCATGACGTTGTGAGACCCTGACACGGAAAGATTGAGCCTTCCGGATTCTTGGCCGTTGTGCCAGACAGTGCAGGAGACTCCTCCGCCGGGTATGGCCTCGATTTCTGACGCTCCCCAGTCGTAATTTTTGCCCCAGCCGTAACGCAGAATCCCTCCGCGAGATTTGCTGCACATTTCGTAGACTCGTGAAGCCCCGTCATCCTCAGCACACAGAATCAGACTCCCGCCCTGTTTCCTGCCGTCAGCATACCGTGTGAAGGCCTGAAGCACTGACTCTCGCGTGGGGTAATGGTCGACGTGATCCCAATCCGCATTCGTGATTATGGCTGTCTGCGGGTGGAAAAGCTCGAATGTTCCGTCGGACTCGTCAAGTTCCGCGATGAAGTACTCACCTGTTCCGGATAGGGCATTGCTGCCGATGTCGGGGACGTTTGCGCCGATGTATACGGTTGGATTCTGTGAGGCACGTAAAAATATCAGGCTGGTCATTGACGATGTGGTGGTCTTGCCGTGAGCTCCTGCTATGCCTATGCCTGAATGCTGGTTGAACAGTGAGCTTAACGCTTCGGCTCTGGAGAGTATGGGGATGTTGTGAGAGATTGCGCAGAGTACTTCGGGGTTGTCGCGGTGAACTGCAGAACTGAGGACTAGTGCGTCAGGTTTTGTGTCGGTGATGTGATTCTGTGAGTGGCCGATTGAGCAGGGTATGCCTCCCAAATCGTAGTGAGGGGTCTGGAGATCACAGCCTGTAACTTCGAGACCGTGAGCATGTAGTAATTTAGCAAGCGCGCTCATGCCTGCACCTCCGATACCCATGAGGTGAACGCGCCGAAAGTTCAGAATATCCGTAGCAAATGCACTCCTAAAGAATTATTATCGTGAATGAATGGCCTATTGTAACACGCCCGAAAAAATTACCCCCCTGACTCTGAATCAGGAGGGCTTTATGCTGCGTCAAAACGTCATCAGTTCCGGAGGCTGTAGGCTGCTGTGCATGTAGTCCACGAAGTCAAAGATTTTCCCTTCAGGTATGTACGGAGCTTGCAGTCTCGCAGGTACGGGGCTTCCTATGCTCACAAAAAGCATGTCGCCTTTTCCGGTGAGCTTCACTGCGTCGGAAGTGTCTATCACGTTCTTGGAGTCTGTCGCCGAACTCATGGCAAACGCTGCTCTTGCCGATATAGCTGCTCTCATCTGTGGGGGCAACACGTCCGCAGAAGGTTTCTGTGTCGCCATAAGCATGTATATTCCCACGCCGCCGGTTTTCGGTGAGGTCCTCGCCAGCTTCACGAGCATATCCCCGAAGTCACTGAATGCCGAATACATCAATTCCGACAGCTCACTAATCACTATTACTATCTCCGGGATTCTTTTGGCTTTTGGTACTTTGCGGTTATAGGCCTCAATGTTCCGTGTCTTCTCCTGCGAAAAATTTGCTGTCCTTCTGGCAGCCTCAGCACACGCCCATTCCAGAGCCTTGTGTGCGGTCTTGATGTCCCTTACCGGTTCAGCCAGCAGGTGAGGCAGTCCGTTGTACACCGCGAAATCTTCACTGCCCGGCGAAATCAGAATCAGCTTCAGCTCTTCGGGAGTCTTTCCTGCACACAGACTCACTATACACGAGTTCACGAATGTCCTTCTGCCAGAATCGTGTGCTCCAGCGATCAAGACCTCCGGCATCTCCTCAAGGCCCTTCACGAGAATCTTTCCGCCCGTCCTCACGCCCAAAGGTATCGGGAGTCTCGCAGCAGTGTTGATGAACTCTCCGGACTCGATCATGCTCCGTAACGATACTATTTTGCGGTCGGATGCAGGCACTTCGACTCCGACATAGTGCGTCCCCAAAATCGGGGCTTCGATTCTCACGGAAGCTACACCCAAATCCATAGCTATCTCTTCGTCCAGGCCGGATATTCTGCTGATTTTCGTGCCTGATGCCAATTCCAGCTTGTACTGCGTAACTGCCGGCCCCGCGATGGTCTGGGCAATGTCCGCGCTGATTCCGAAGTTGCGTAACGTGTTCAGGAGTATCACGCCATGCCTGCCGGAGTCGTTGTGAGGGTCTCTAGCCGGGTCAAACCGTGAACGTTCCCCGAAAAGCTCAGGAGGAGGCGGGAAGACTGCATCATTGTCTTCGGATGGCAGTTGTGATTTTTTGGGTGAAGGCTCTTGCTGTGATTCTGTCTCTGTGCTGCCGGAAAATGCCAGTTCAGGAAATGGCCTGCGGAGTTTTCTGGTGCGTTGCTGTGGCTGTGAATGTGTGGTTTTTCTGCGGGGGAAGTCCTGTGCTCCGGAGTCCAGTATAGCTATAGCGTCGTCGATCATCTCTACAGCTTTCTGTCCTGACTTGAGGCGTGGTGCGCGTGAATTTCTGGGTACTGACTTTATGCCGGAAATCCTGAAGTTTCTTGATGATGAGGGACTCTCCGGTGAAGTTGTGTATTCCGATTCTGAAGGGGCGATATATGGAACGTCAGCAGGTTCGTCGTCATAGTCTCTGCTTTCACCTGCTGGGGTCTGCCTGAGTATGGGGTCAGGAATATCTTCAGGGAAGGGCATACTTTCGGGAATGTCGTCACTATATGTGTATTGATACTCTGGTTCAGGTTCGGGGATATGTTTTTTCCGTCTGCGAAGCCTGAACTTGAGGCGTGGTATTGCCGGCAGAGAGAGCTTCAGGATTTTTGCTCCGTACAGGTATGCAGAGAACACGAACGACCCCGCAATCAGTATCAGAGTTATGAACGTCCCGATGTTCAGCACGAAGAACTTCGCCAGTCCTGTGCCTATACTTCCGGGAAGAAATAGAGTCATCTCCGAAGTCCAGCCCGATTCGCGAAGATACCCCAGCATAAACGCGAGGGAGATATACAGCTGAAGAGTCCCCAGTACCTGACGTGGGAGTCTGGGGATTCGCAGACGCATGAACTTCGCCACGCCGACATACAGCCCGAAGAGCAGCAGCACCACCACTGCACCGCCCCAAGTGTCACGCAAGTATTTTCCCCATGCTTGGCCGGACTCTCCGGTGAGTGAGCTTCCGAACAGTGAGAGCAGCAGATACACGCACGCTATCACCGCCACGAACAGCATCAATTCTGACCAGCTGCCTTTGCCGGAGTCTTTCTGTCTTCTTGCCACTGAACGCACCCCCTCTAAATTTTGCCTGCACGTATTTGCCTGATGTTGCGCTGGTGTTCGCTGTTGGTCTTGGAGAAATGATGATAGCCACTTTTGTCCGCAACGTAGTAATAGTATTCGTTGTATTCCGGATCGAGAGCAGCACCCCATGCTTCTGTGCCGGGAACACATATCGGTCTTGGAGGAAGGCCTATGATTTTGTAGGTATTATATGGAGAATCTATCTCTAGGTCCTTGTACAGCACGCGGGTTAATTTTTTGCCCTTGAGCCTCCACGCATACACCACAGTAGCGTCGATCTGAAGGCGCATGTTTTTCCGGAGTCTGTTGTGGATGACTCCTGCGACCGTTCGGGCTTCTGAGTCGTGAAGCACTTCGCGTTCGACCATAGAGGCCACGATTGAGGCTTCCTGTATGTCGTGAGATGTGAGTTTGTGTGCGGTGATGAACTCCCCCCAGTGATTCCACCATGCGGATGCGGAGGCGTTGACGAGTTCGTCAGCGTTGCGGTCGACGAGCATGTAGGTCTCCGGCATGAGGAAGGCAGCGCGTGTGTATTCGTCCTCCGGAAGTTTAGCGATGAGGTCGGCCATTTGCGGCGGGTAGTTTTTGGTGTTCATGAGTGCGTTGCAGAACTTTTCGCGAGAGAGCTTTGCGTCCTGAGTCTGTAGTGAGTCTATGAGTGCGAAGATGTCCAGACCCGGAAGGATTTGTGCCTTGAGGAGTGCGGCTTTAGCTGTGCGGAGCTGGCGTGCGAGATTCCAAGCGTCAGACGGGACAACGGAATAGTGTCCTGCACGGATTTTCTTGTCGATTCCGAAACGTATCATCCACTTTGAGAGGTCGGACGGTGAGCCTTTAGTGAGTGCGCCCTGGATCTCGAAGGCTCTTGCGGCTTGTGCGGCGGTCATGCCGTTTTCGATGGAGACGCTGATTTTTTCGCCGTCCGGAATGGGTATGAACTGCTCCCAAAACTCTGATGGCCTCTTAAGCTGATATGAAGCTATAGCTGAACCGACAGCCATTATCAGCACCATAGCCAGCAATACAGCTTTGATGATGGAGAGTAGAGATTTTTTCTTCTTGTGTTTGTGTGAGTGAGAATTATTATGATTATGCAAGTTTGAAGCACATCCTGTTAAATTTTGCGCCCTATTATAGCAATTCGAGATGAGATTAGTGATTTTGTGGCGTGGATTAGTTGTGTGAAAGCAGTTACTTTTGGCGACATAGTACAGCAACACAGGGTAGTGATTTTGTTTGTGAAAGATCATGAGAAATTTTTGTACCCTGCATAGCTACACGGACATATGCATGGATTTGTGCGGGAATGGTTACGTTTGTGGAT
>JAFTBT010000027.1 GCA_017455085.1 Synergistaceae bacterium | reverse complement strand
TCGCGGATAACGTCAGACTCCCTGCCTGTGATTCTGTGAATGAGCGGGAACGGCAGCCCGCAGTCACATTTTCTGCGCACCCAGTGAGTCCGGTCACCTAGACAGTAGCGAATCAGTGGCATGATGTAGTTCGTGAAGCTGGTAGCGTATACAGTCCCCCAGTCTTCGTCCTGAACCGGACGCAAATTTTCGTCAAGCAGCTCTATGTGTCGCAGGTCGCTCAAAACGTGCAGGTGATGATCACTGTGCTGGCACTCTACGGCCATATTCTGGACTTCCTTAGAGCCGTAAACATCATACACAGGACAGTCAAAGGCAGCCCGTATAGTACGGCGTTGAAGTATATCTATGGGATTGGAGATGACTTGTGCGGCGAGAGGGTGATAATTCGTGAGGTGGTTTTCCAGACAGAAGGCGGCGAACTCTGTTACTGCTCCGGCGTATCCCTGAATGTAGCCCCCCCCCCCGTATGTAATTCTTCGTAGAATCGGGTCATGTTTTCTGCGGACATATTCTGCGCGTCGAGGTATGAGCGTTTCATCGGGAAGTACAGCCTGCGTTCTTCCTCCAGCTCTTCAGGAGTCTTGACGTTCACACCCTTGACCCTCCACACTATGCCTTCGTCCTGACCGAGCACGGGGATCGGGCCTGTGAGTTCTCCCGCAGGACGGCCAAGCCACCAGCCTCGTGATCTCCACAAGGTGCTGCCTGCCTGTTCGTACCTCATGTCGCGGATTATGGGTAGCGGGATTCCGGTTGAGCCTCCTGTTGCGAGTTTGCGGCTGTAGTTCCTGACGAGATCACCGTCAAGTCCTCCGGCGATGGTGTCTGCGAAATTTTCCCTGATCATTGGCTTCGTAACTACGGGGATGTTTTGCCAGTCCTGCTCTGTCCTGAGGTCTTGGGGAGAGAATCCGGCAGCATCATAGAGTCTGCGGTAAAACGGGACATTTTCGTAGGCGTATGCAACGATTTTCCTGCGCTGCTCGAAGTTATAGGCGGCGAGTTCGGACTCAGACATTAACTCGTGAGCGACATGTTTTGTGTAGTGTTCCCAGACCTGAGGGTATTTAGTCCTTGTGCGTTCGAGAAAAATATCTTCCTTCTGTTTAGCTGTGAACTGCATTATTTCACGTCCTTCATGTTGGGATTTTGGGTATAATATCACAACAGTTCACACGGACAAAATCAATACATACTTAGGAGCAGCAGTGCATAAAATACAGTTCTCTATTTTCCCGAATCAGAGTTTTGTGGACTTGGGGTTATACCAGTTTGGACGTGAGGCCTGCAAACCCGGGCACTCGTTCGGACCAGCGAGACGGAATCACTATCTCTTTCACTACGTACTGAGCGGCAAAGGCACATTATACTCCGATGACTCGCAGGGCAATACACACACGTACACTGTGAGGGCTGGAGAGGGGTTTATGATTTTCCCGGAGCAGGTGAATCTGTACGTTGCGGACATGTCGAATCCGTGGGAGTATGCGTGGCTGGAGTTTGACGGGCTGCGTGTGAAGAATGCGCTGGAGGGTGCGGGGTTTTCTGAGTCAGAGCCGGTGTATCGTGCGAAATTACCGGACCTGCGGGAGAAATTGCGTGATGAGATTCTGTACATAGTCGACCACAGCGAGAGTTCAGTGTTTGAGCTGATAGGCCACATGTATTTGTTCATGGACTGCCTGACTCGTTCGGCGGAGAATGCAGGAAAAGTGATCACGAGCAGGCTGCGGGAGTTCTACATACGTGAGGCGGTGGCGTATATCGAGAATAACTATCAGCGAGACATGACTATTGAGGAGATGGCTGATGCATTGAGGCTGAACCGGAGCTATTTCGGGAAGATATTTAGACTCTCCACTGGGAAATCACCGCAAAGATTCCTGATGAACTACAGGATGATCAAGGCTGCTGAACTTTTGGCGGGGACGGAGAGGCCTGTGAACGAGATCGGGGCGTCTGTGGGGTATGAGAATCCGCTGCATTTTTCGCGTGCGTTCAAGACGATATACGGGGTATCGCCTCGTGACTGGCGGAAGAGCAAGCGGCCTGAGGAGTGAGGGAGTGAGGGAGGAAGGGTGAAAAAGTTCCGGTTTTGTCAGGCCCGGAAAAAAGTGTGTTGGTTGGTTGTAGGTTATAAGCTAAATCATTCGTCTACTGTGACTTTGCCTGTAGTCAGATTTACGTAGAATACGGTTTTATTTGCTACCACAGCAGAATATCCCTTCAGTTTTGCGAGTGCTTCTTGAACATTAGCGGCCTCTGCATCGTTCGTAAAATCTACTTTTATTGCCCAGTTATCGCGGCCCTGTCCTTTTTTGCCTTCATCTCCGTATTTCGTAGTGTCAACTGAAAAGACTATATTTTTGCCTGCTGCAGAGAAATCTGACCAGTTAGGGACATAATCATAACCATCCTCAAAGTTTCCTAAAAATGCTGCTGCTGTTGTTTCAGACATATTTGTTGCTGTTGCCGTGCCCTCAGCTGTAGCCTTAACATTAACTTTTGCATCATCCCAGTGGTCATTGTAGAAAATAGCTGCCGCTGTCTTGCAGGCCTCTACATTCGCTACGATTGATGCTGCTTTTGCCCTAGCTGTAGCATTTCCGGTTGAACTCGACATTGCCGCCGCCAACGTTCCCAGAATCGTGATGACTATCAACAGCTCAACTAACGTGAATCCCTTGCGAAACTTCCTCATAATTGTGTGCCTCCTTAAAATTTTTTCCCTTGTTGCTGCCTTGCACAGACTGGTTACTGCGCACCAAAAACGCTAATTGTTACAAAAATTTTGCACACAACTAATTCACGTCATCGCTGCCTTGTGATATAATACTCACAGATAGGATGATACGATAACATGTCGTGTGCGTATTTGGATGACAAACTGAATTATAGCACAAAGTCCTATCTTTTGTTTTACATTTTCATAAATTTTTCACAGTCAATTTTTCACACACACATACACACACAAAAAATCCCCCCGCACTCTCACGGGAGGATTCGTTATCGCTATTCCTGTCTGCTACTCGCCTGCATAGTCCTTCGTCAACACTAACCCCACTTGCTTCGCGTCCTCGTACGGCTCAGAAAAATCCGTGAACATCTTCCGCTCCTCGTTCACAGTAATCCCCGCACAAATCATATCAACTTTTCCGGAGTTCACCGCCATAAACAGCGAGTCAAACGGGTACGCAATGATAACCAGCTCTTTGTTCAGCTTCCCAGCAATCAATGCACACATCTCTATATCTATGCCCGTATACCCATCCCCGACCTTAATATCATACGGAGGAAATCCCGACTCCGTCCCTACATACAGCTTTCCGCCTTCCGCTCCCTTGTGCAGGTCAATATCTTCTGGCTTTGCCGCTGTGGGGTCTTCCTTGTACTTCAGCATGATTTTCTCGAGTGATCCGTCAGCCTTTATCTCCGCAAGTGCCTTATTCACCGCGTCGAGTAATTCCTTGTTGCCCTGCTTGAAGCCTATAGCGTACTGCTCAACCGTCAACGCCTCCGGAAGAATCTTCAGGGTCTCCGGATCATTCTTCACGAACTGGTTCGCAGGAGCCTCGTCCATGATCGCGCACTGTATCTTCCCGACCTTCAGAGCCTGCACCACATCAGTAGCCTTCTCGTACGTGGTGAGCTGAGCTTTTGCCTTGTCGCCGAGCATATTCTTGGCCAGACCTTCAGCGATAGTCCCCCTCTGAGTCCCGACCTTGTAGTTCACGAAGTCTGCGGGCTTGGAGATGTTCAGGCCGTCCGCGAAGCATGTACCCGCTGTGAACACTAAGAGCATAAGAGTAAAAAAAAGTTTCTTCATGAGAATATACCTCCGTCATAAAAATATAGTGTGTTGCTGAATGGGGCATATTATAGCGTAAATTTTCAGGGTGTAAATTTTTCGGGAGGACTAAAATTTTGTTCACTCATTGCGGAGAGAAGCATAATGGGACATTTCGGCTTCATGAGGGTAGATGAATCTGTGAGGGGCTTTGACTCAGTGATAGATACCTGTACAGCCTCAAACTCCGGCCAAGTCTTCATGAGAGTATACGCCATCCCGAACGTCTCCAGTGTCACGCAAGCCACCACTACCCTAACACCCTCACCCATTTTCCCGACACGCGCAAGTATCCCCGCTAACTCCCCGTTACTTCCGCCGATGAACACGTGTGTAGGCTTCGGGAGAGTCTCCATCACGTCAAGAGCCCTCGCCTCGTGAATCGCTATGTTGTGCAGGTGGAATCTCCCCGCATTCTGAGCAATAACCCTCACAGCCTCAGGCTTGCACTCCACAGCATGAATCTCGCTCTCCGGAAACTCCAGCCCCGCACACACGCTGATGCTCCCCGTCCCTGCGCCGATGTCCCACAACACGGAATCACTCCGCAAGTTCAGCCGAGCAAGTATCACCGCACGCACTGACTCGTTCGTCATCACGACACCTTCAGCCCGCAGAAATTCCCTGTCTCTGGGGTGAAGATTTTCGGGTGAAAATGGCCTGTGATTCTTCACGAGCATTAGCGATAACTCTGGGGACTCATGAGTCACGAAGTCTTGAGGAGTGCCTGAGAGTATGCGCTGAGACTCAGAGCCGAGATTTTCGCCGATAGCTACACTGATTCTTGATGTAGTGCCGAGATTTTCGCCGATAACTGCACTCACTACGGAAAGGCCAGCAAGTTTTTCGCAAGCCCGTTGCGGAGAGTTGACCCCGTCGCAGAACAGAATCACCAGCCTGTTGCGTTCAACCACATTCAGGAATCGCCCCACACTCAGACTCCGGCCATGACCCGACAGAATCACAGCATCACTCCATGACTCTCCGGCATATGCACACAGGACTTGCAGCGAGCTTATACCCGGAAGGACAGTGATTTTTGTGCTGGGGAATCTTTTCCTGACGATGGGCAGCAGGCTGTACACTCCCGGATCTCCGGACACGAGAATAACTACTTGGCCGGACTCATGCTCTAGTTTCGTGAACGTCTCCGCAAAACTCGTTAGGGGTATGAATTTCTGTGAAGGGGGTACGAGCTTCCTGAACCTTCCCGAACCGCAAACTACATCCGCCCGCAAAATCGCCTCCCTGACTTCCGGAGTCATGTGCGCGAAATTCCCCGTACCTGCTCCGGCTATGATCAGCTCCGTCATACACAATCACTCCCCAAAATCTGCCCTTCTCCGTCAAAGAATACTGCTCTCACTTTCACGCTGCCTCCTGTCCGCTCTTCGCATTTGCCTGCTGTGATTCCTGCAAGCACATTCCACACCGAACTATACCCCTCACGCCGAACTATCTCGATTGCCTCACGTGTAGTGTTTGAGTGATAGATTCTGCCAACGAGTTCACGGCCTGCACCCAGAATCGCGAGCTGTGTACACAACGCCTCAAGCCCTCCGCCGGAAAATTTACTGTGTGTGTTGAAGCTGCCTGCACTGACCTTCAGGAGCTTTCCGGGATGGCCGCATACTACTGCGTGAGTGAATCCCAGCCTTGCGCATTCATCCAGAACATGCCCGACATAGTTGCCTGCCTGAATCACATTCCTTCCCTGAACGCGAAACAATCTGCGTGTGAAGCTCTCACCTGTCGCCGCGAAAGTGATATATATCTCACAGAATCCCATTGCCCGAATCATAGAGGCCTCAAGCGTCAGAGAGTCTAATAGTGCCTGTTCATTCATGGGTTTCACGATTCCTGTAGTGCCGAGAATTGAGAGTCCTCCCACGATTCCGAGTCTGGGGTTGAAGGTTTTGCGTGCAAGCTCAACGCCTCCGGGAATAGCTACGGTGATTCGCAGGGACTCTTTCGGGAAAACTTCACGCACAGCCCGCGCAATCATCTCTCTGGGTACGGGGTTTATTGCCGGTTCACCGACTCCTACCTTCAGGCCGGGAAGAGTTACCGTACCGACTCCCTCTCCTGCGCAGAACGTGATACCTCCTTCACCGCCAAGCACCTCAACCCGCGCAAGTACACTGACTCCGTCTGTGATGTCTGCTCTGTCGTCGCCTGAATACTTGCGGACTCCGAAATACTCCCCTTCACGGAAAACCTCAAGCACAAATTCACGTCCCTCAAGATTCCGGACAGTTACGCATTTGGGTTCATGTCCGGCCAAGTTCAGGGCAGAGGCTTTAGCAGCTCCGGCGGCGCATGTTCCTGTAGTTATGCCTGTACGAAGATTGTTCATGAACGCATTATAATTCAGCGATCCATATTTTCAGGAGGCTGCTATGAAGAAATACATTACCGGCTTTGCTGCTGGGGCGTGTCTTGCTCTGCTGGCAGTGAATTATTTTCCGGAAGCTCTTCCCATCACGCAGAGGGACATCAACAACGAAAATATCGATGCACTTCTCTGGGTGCAGACTTCAGCGGAGTACAGGGCTTTGTGCTATCAGGCCTATAACAGCGCACTTGAACGTGTCAGGGCAGCCGCAGAGTCCGCCAAGAGCGGGGACAAACCTTTAGCGGTAATTCTGGACTGCGACGAAACAGTGATAGACAACTTAGCTGTAGATGCTTCGGTATTTGACACAGACGCTTCATCTGGCAGACTCTTGCCGGAATGGTGGAAGGCAGCAGAAGCCTTAGCAATGCCCGGAGCTGAAGAGTTCCTGAATGCAGTTGACGCACTGGGAGTGAGCATATTCTACGTAACGAACAGGCCGGAAAGCGCAAAAGCTGACACTATGCGCAACATGAAGGCGTTGAACTTTCCGCAGGTTGACGAACGCCACACAGTATTGACCTCAAGCAGCAGACAGAAGGAAGCCAGATTCAGCAAGATCGAGGAGGATTACAGCGTGATTGTGTATCTTGGAGACAGCGCGCATGATTTTCCGATTGGGATTTACGGCAGGAACATGACGGAACGCAACGCAATAGCTGACAAGAACCGTGAACTCTTCGGCCAAAAGTATATAGTGTTTCCGAATCCTGTATACGGCTCGTGGCTTGGAGCATTTGCAGAGAATTACGGCAGGATGTCTCCGGCAGAACAGCACAAGGCAAAACTTGACGCGCTGAGAATCTGGAAGGTGAACAACTGAGTCACAGCCCGTAAAGTATTGCGTTGATGACTGCACAAGCTACAGTAGTCCCGCCTTTGTTTCCGTGAGCGATGATTCTGGGGGTGTCTGCGAGGTCTGTGAGCATGTTCTTGGCCTCGATGACGTTCACAAACCCAACAGGTACACCGACGACGAGGGCGGGATTTGCTTTGCCTTCACTTATGAGTTCACACAGCCGGATTAACCCTGTAGGAGCGTTGCCTATGGCGAAAATTGCGCTTGGGTATTCATGAACAGCACGCTCAATGTTGACGACAGCACGGGTAGTATTTCGGGCTTGGGCTTGTGAGTGGGTTTCAGGGTCAGAGATCCGGCAGAGTATTTTCACGCCGTAACGCTTGCTGATCCCGGACATGAGCATATTGGTATCCGTGATGATGGGTGTGTGGTTTGCGAGGGCTTGACGTGCCTGTGAGACTGCTCCGTCAGAAAAATACAGGGTGTGCAGAAAATCGAAGTCTGCTGTTGCGTGGATGACTCTCTTGATGACGGGGAGATTCTCAGGAGAGCCGGAATACCCTCCGGAAGAGTCTATAGCTTCCTGAATTATGCGCATACTTTCCTGTTCGATGGCTTTGGGTTCAGTGATCACGATAATAACGCCTCCAGTATCTTGAAGATTATCCACATAACCAGCCCTTGCAGCAATGCACCTAGTATCACGGCAAAATCTCCTTTGCGTTTTGGGGGCTTGTATATCTTCATGAAATCTTTATGTTTTTTGGCAGCAACGGCCTTGATCTCATGGATATATTCCGCTCCTGATGGTAGTTTCTGTTCTGAGAGTTCCAGCATCATAGCCGCAGTAACATGATCCAGATTTGCAGGTGTTATGTTTCTGAATTTTTGGGCTTCCTGCTCAACATGTTTTATTGTGGAGTCAAAGACTTTGCTGTAGACGGCTTCCCTGCATTCACGAGCTTTTGCCTTGACTCCGTCAAAGTTGGGGATTATCGCGAAAAAGTCCAGTGCCTGAGCGTATAGGCCTCTGTTCATGACTCTGCAAGCTGTCTGAAAAACTTTTCGTTGCGCTAGGTGCAGCTTGTAGAAGGCTGTTGCGCCGGTTTTGCCGTCAAAAAATCTGTATATAGATTTTAGCGTATATCTTGGCGGGTAGTCAGGCTGTTTTGTGCAGTTGTGAATATTTTTGCTGTAAAGATCTTTGTTAGAATCAGGCGAAAGTGTGTGCAAAGTTCCGCACTTA
>JAFTBT010000026.1 GCA_017455085.1 Synergistaceae bacterium | reverse complement strand
TTTTCCGCCGTCCATCGTGAACACAGAAACATAGTCCTCATTCACATTGATTCCGTCCTCGTCAGCAGTAACATTCACAGTTCCGCTGTCAATGGTCAGGTGCATTTCCGTATCGAGGCCTTCATAGTCTGAGGTGATGTTCAGGACTCCGGTAGCGTTTTCGCTCTCTGCACCGATAACCATCGACACAAACGAGTAAAATGCTCCGTCCATCTTGTAGCGTTTCTTCTGCTGTGATACGTCAGTGCCGTCAATCGTAGTAACAGAGTCCTTCTTTTTCTGGGCTTTGAGCATTCTGTAGACGTTAGTGCCGGAGAAATTATTAGTGCTTCCGTCAGCGATAACTACCACAGCTCCCGCCTCATTGGCTAGATTGCTTCCGAGTGTCCTCCATGTTGACGCAACAGTGTCTTCGTCTGTCGGACCGCACTCGTAAAGGTCATGGAACACTATCGCCGGAGCAACATCACAGCTCACCGTAACCCCGTCCAGAATCACGAACACATCCGACTCATCGTCAACGTCAATCCATATCTGCCCGTGCCATGTCCCCGAAAGCCTGTACACTCCCGCCTCGTGAATGTGCAGCACCGGATTGTTGTATGCCTCGCTTGCTGAGTGGGTCATAGTCGAGAACGCAGCAATGTCCGAGTTGCTAACTGCACTGCGCATGTTGGGAGGAGTCCTGTCGCCTGAAGGGAAACCGCCATCCGGAGGAGTCATGCCGCCATCCTGACCGCCAGGCATTCCACCGGTTGACATTGGCAGTGTCGCGAAAATATACGGCCCTGAAAACCCGCTCCCAAGTTCCGCCGCAACTTCAGCCGCTACAGAATCAGAGTAGTACGCCGCGTATTCGGTCTCTTCGTCATTCTTGGCCGTGCCCGTGAAGCTCAGGGTGTTGGGCATGTAGCGTATATCCCTCGCAATGTAGATGTTCTCAGTGATTGCGTTGTTCACGTAGTCTTCTGTGAGTTCGGTGGTGCTTGAGCCGAGCGTGTAGTATTCATCCCTATGGTCAGGGTCTGCGTGCCACACATAGTTGTACGAAGGAATAGCTGTGCCGTTCATTGTAGCGGTGTTGTCGTCAGCGTTGAGGGTGATACGAATCTGATTCGAGAGGTCGAGATTGTCGAGTACTGCGGATCTGAATGCTGAGCTTGAGATAGTGAGGCCGGTATAGCTCAACTGCTGTGTAGCACCTCCGGAACGAATAACGCTCCCGTATGGTGTGGAGGTGTCCACGTCGCCGTTGCCGTTGGGGTTGTAGAAGAAAACAACGTTAGCATCATCGTCTGCCCTCGTAATCATGAATGGCTGGTCGTCGTTAAGAATGCTCTGCGTAAACTCCAGATTCACCGCTACGGATTCTACAGACTCATAGCTTGCGAGAGGAGCAACGTAGTACGAGACATCATAGCTTGCTGTCGTGGTGGAAGCCGCAGAAACTTTGTCGCCCCTGTAGAACTTGTAGCTTTGGCCTTTTTCGAGGACTGGTGAAGCTATGACCATGAGTTTGCCCCTGTTGCCTGAACTTGACGACAAGGACGAACTGCTGCCTCCGCATCCTGACATGGACAAGACTACAGCGGCCATTGTGAGAAGATAGATTAGCCTGAAAATTTTTCTCATGATGAGAAATACCTCCTTAATGTATGATTATTACGAGTATAGAATGTGTGTGATTGTAGCATAATACATCCAGAAACAGCTGAAATATTTTCGCATTCTAAGTCTGCTGAATTGTGAGAATTTTCATGATAGCTGTATAATAGTCTCACTTTTGGGGGAGCTATTTTTGCTGAGAGGGTGTGAAAATTTACATCGACCCTGTGAATCACGAGACTGGGAAGAAAGTTTTTGCACCGACCCTTTGAACCTGATACGGGTAATGCCGGCGCAGGGAACGCTCATCAATTATCAATTCCTCAGAGTATATTCATTAACAGGAGGAAAATTCCAATGTCATCACGTAAAAACAAGAACGTATCAATCATGATCGAGGGAGCATTATGTATAGCGTTATGCATAGTGCTGGAGAAGATCAACATTTTCTCAATGCCGCAGGGAGGCTCAGTAGACTTTGAGCTGATACCGTTGTTACTGTTCACGTACAGGCGTGGCTTCAAGTGGGGGCTTCAGGCTGGAGCATTGGCTGGAGTGCTGAAGATTTTTCTGGGCGGGTATTTCTACCATGTTGTGCAGGTGCTTCTGGATTACCCGTTAGCGTATGCATGTGTGGGACTTGCGGCGTTTCACCCCAGAATCTTGGGCCTGCTGCTTGCGGCATTGGGACAGATCACGTGCAGCGTCATATCCGGAGTAGTATTCTTTGCACAGTACGCTCCAGAGGGTCAAAGCCCGTTAGTGTACTCCATCATGTACAACGCACCAGTACTCGGAGCGAAGTATATACTTTCGGGAATAGTGGCGATGTTCATGTGGAAAGTGTTAGAGCGTGATTTGCCGGTGAATGACTGAGAGATTGCGCAGGATAGTTATTGCTGGTTCGAGCAGCCATTGCGGGAAGACTACACTGGCATGCGGGCTGCTTGAGGCATTCAGACACAGGGGGCTTAGTGTAGCGGCATACAAGACCGGTCCGGACTACATAGACCCCCAATTTTTGCGACTTGCTGGGAAATGCGAGGCCTATAATCTGGACACGTGGCTGATGAGTGAGGAGCGTACACATGAGCTTTTCGTGAGGAGTTCTTGCGGAAAGGACATAGCCATAATCGAGGGAGCTATGGGGCTGTATGACGGTGGGCTTCACAGCACGGCAGGTATCGCGAAGTTGCTGGGAGTGCCTGTGATTCTTGTGGTGGATGCGAAATCGCTGGGAGAGTCTGCTGCTGCGGTGGCGTTGGGCTTCAGGGAGTATGACCATGATGTGAACTTGGCCGGAGTGATTCTGAATCGTGTGGGTTCGAGCTACCACGTGAGGATTATTGCGGACGAGCTGGAGAGACTTGGCATAAAGTGCTTTGGAGGGTTGAGGCGGGATGACGGACTCGGAGTTCCTGAGCGGCATTTGGGGCTTATGCCTGTGGATGAGGGAGCGGGGTATAACTCTGAGAGGCTGAGGCTCGCAGTAGAATATGGGATAAATATTGACGAACTACTGAAAATTTCTGAGACTGCACAAGATTTTTCCACACACGAGGCTGCTACCACCACTCACTACATACGCGATAACTCAACCGCACAAAACATAACACTACACAAATATGTACGTATAGGAGTAGCGCGAGATGAGGCATTCAGTTTCTACTACCCTGAGAGTTTGGGGATACTTGAGGAGCTTGGCGCGGAAATAGAGTACTTCAGCCCGATGCATGACGAGTGTTTGCCGAAAGCTGACGGGTATATTTTCGGGGGAGGCTTTCCGGAGATGTTTGCGGGTGAATTGTCGGGGAATGCCTCGATGCTTGCGAGCGTGAGGGGGAACGTGAGGCCTGTGCTTGCTGAATGCGGAGGGTACATGTATCTGTGCAGGAGCCTGCGGGATTTTGGCGGCAGGGAGTACGGGATGGCTGGAGTGATTCC
>JAFTBT010000172.1 GCA_017455085.1 Synergistaceae bacterium | reverse complement strand
ACGTGAAAGTGTGAGGCTTATGCAGAAATTCACGCATGTTGATACCAGCAGCAAGGGCAGTGAACGCAGACTCAAGCTCCCGTAAAATGCCAACGAGGCCAGAATCAGACACAGGATACCGAGATTTTTGTGTGAACGTGATAATGTGTAAAAGAGTGTGATTGTGACGGGAAGAAACAGAAATATGAACTCGAAACTGTTGAAAGTCATCGGGCAGCCCTCCGTTTCGTGAGGAAAGACAACCCGAAAAGACTAGCTGCTACAAGACAATAATAATGGGGATGTGGGATGTGGGATTATATACACATTATGCAATCTTGTCAAGGCCTTTCTTTTGTGAATGTATGTGATTGGATTTCAGAAGATTCTACCACAAAAAATATACCCTCCCGTTCATCGCAGGAGGGCTGTAATTTCTGCAAACCTTACTGAACTATCATAGTTTCATACAGTGCCTTGACCGCTGTCTCAAAATCTTCATCGTATACCCCTATCAAGATATTCAGGTCATCTCCTCCCTGCTCTATCAGCCTCACCTTGATGTTTGCTCCAGCAAGCGCACTGAACACTTTCGCAAATATCCCCTTCACCGTCCCCATTCCCTGACCTATCACGGCAATAATCGACAAGTCTTTACGTATCTCTATGTCCTCAGGAGCTATCGCGTCATTAAGTGCCTGTATGATCTCCGCACGCTTCAGGTCAAACATGGGATTCTTTACCACGATAGAGAACTGGTATATCCCAGAAAGATAATGCTCACACGAAATATTCCGGCTCGTGAAGATTCCGAACACCTTTTGCCCGATTCCGACCGCCTTGTTCAGCCCGAACTTCCTGATGTGTATGACCTTGTAGTTCCTCCGTCCGGCTATACACGCCACAACATTCCTGTTCAGTCCTTCAGGCAGCTCCTTAGTGATCAGAGTCCCAATGTCTTCCTTGTGGTGAATGTTGCGTATGCTTGTGGGTATACCTGACTTCTCCATTAGCAGAATAACATCCTCGTACACTATATTAATGCCCATATAGGCCAGCTCTCGAAGCTCCGAGTAAGTTATGTTGCGAATAATTGCAGGGTTTTTGATGATTGCAGGGTCAGCACTGAAAACTTCCGTAGTCTCCGCCCATTTCTCGAACATGTCCGCGTTCAAGGCCATAGCTATCAACGCTCCAGTAACATCCCCGCCGCCTCGCTCGAAGGTCTTTATGTTCGTGCCTGACACTGTCCCGTAAAACCCCGGCACTACAGCATGAGGCAGAGGCCCCAGAATATTCTTCACCGCCGTAAGAGTCTTCTCAACGTTTAGAGTCCCGTCCCTGTTGAAGAAAATGATCTCCGCTGCGTCAATGAACGGCCACCCCAGAAAGTCCGACATGATTTTTGCCATGATGTACTCTCCGCGTGAGACTATATAGTCATTCGTTCGGCCAAGAAATAGATTCTTCTTGAGGTCAGAAATTTGCGCGTGAATGTCGGTGTTTACGCCGAGACCCTGAACTATTTCGTTGAAGCGGGCTTCGATTTTGTCGAGCATTTCGGTGAAGTTTTCCCTGTTCGCATATCGTGAGTGGCAGATATAGAACATATCAGTAACACGTATCTCATCTCCGGAGCGTATCCCGGGCGAAGAGATTACCACGTAACGCCGTGAAGGATCTGAGCGTATGATTTCGGCGGTACGCATTGCGCTTTCTGCGTCTGCTAACGAGATACCCCCGA
The DNA here is from genome assembly GCA_017455085.1 of Synergistaceae bacterium. Next base: position 13,222 of record JAFTBT010000172.1, on the reverse strand, counting down.
ACTTTGACACAATGAGGCTCATGCTTTATTCACTTCCATGAAAGATTTATAGGGTGCTTGATATCATGACATTATACAGTGCATTAACGGCATTGACATAATCAGAGTCATCTACTCCGACAATAATATTCAGCTCATCAGACCCCTGATCGATCATCCGTATGTTTATCCCCGCGTCAGCAAGTGCCGTGAAAATCTTGGCCGCAACTCCCTTGACGTTGACCATTCCCGCACCGACAACAGCTATTGCAGCTAAGCCCTTCTCTATCGTGATGAAGTCCGGAGCTAACGTGTTCTTGATCTCCCGCAAAATCTCATCGCGCCTGCTCTCGAAAGCCGAACCGTTCACGATTACGCTTATGGTGTCGATTCCTGTGGGGCAATGCTCGAACGGGATACCCTTCTGCGCAAAAACCTGCAGCAGCCTCGCACCGAACCCAGTCTCACCGTTCATCATGGACTTTTCGACTCTGACCGAACAGAATCCTTTGCGTCCTGCAATCCCTGTAACTGTCCTTCTAGTGACTTCCTCAGGCAATGATGCAGCAATCAGTGTCCCGGAATCTTCAGGCCTGTTTGTGTTGCGTATATTGATGGGGATTCCTGCCTGCCTCACTGGGAAAACAGCATCCTCGTGTAGTACGCTAGCACCCATGTAGGAGAGTTCCCGCAATTCGGTGTAGGTGATGTGCTCAATGACTTTGGGGTTCTTGACGACTCTGGGGTCAGCACTGAGCATTCCGCTAACGTCCGTCCAGTTCTCGTAGAGATCAGCATTCACTGCACGAGCGACTATAGAGCCGGTAACGTCAGAGCCTCCGCGTGAGAAGGTCTTGATGCTTCCGTCAGGCATAGAGCCGTAAAACCCGGGAACTACAGCCCTGTCAAAACCCTTCAGGATTTCGCCGAGTGTCTGGAAAGTTTTTGCCTCGTCGAGCTGTCCGGACTCCGTGAAGAAAATCCCTTGTGCTGCGTCAACGAACTGCCACCCCAAAAATGCAGCTATAATCTTCGAGTTGATGTACTCTCCGCGACTGGCTGGATAGTCTGCCGAAGTGCCTGCCCTGAGTTTTTCGGCTATCTCCTGAATCTCTGCATCAATGTCGAACGTGATTCCGAGACCGTCAATGATTTTCGCGTACCTGTCCTTGATGGCGCGTAGTGTCTCCGAAAAATCCTCGCCTGATTTTGCCTGAGCATGTGCCTTATACAGCATGTCAGTAATCTTGATGTCCTCTGAGTATCTTTTGCCTGGAGCTGAAGCCACGACATATTTGCGTGAAGGGTCTGCGTTGATGATGTTGCAGGCTTTCTTGATCTGTGAGGCATCCGCTAATGAAGTGCCTCCGAATTTTGCGACTACTATATTACGATTCAAAGTGTATCAGTCCTGTATTGTAGAGTTATATTTGCTTGCTATGGCTGCATGAACTGCTGAAGCTGTCACGAACGCGTCAGGTACGGGCAAAAAATGGGGGCTGTGCAATGGGTACGAACTTCCTGCTCCGATGTGGTAGAAGCATCCTGTTTTCGCCATGATGAAGTACCCGAAGTCCTCGCTGATGAATAGAGGCTTGTCGATAATATCCACGCATTCACTGCCGAGAGTTTCCCTTGCTGTTGCCTCAACCATTGAGGTCAATGCGTCATTGTCGTTCACGATTCCCGGGCAAGAGTCGGTGATTTCGCACAAGCACTTAGCCCCGAACTTGGCCGCAGTCTCAACGCACCTAGTCTCAAGTTCACGGCACATTCTGGAGCGTTCATCCATGCCGTAAGTTCTGACTATGCCCGTGAGTTCACAGTTGCCAGCAAGAATATTATTCGCTGTCCCCGCATGAATAGTCCCTGCACTGACGACTCCGCCCTTTATCGCCAAAATCTCCGGCACTACGTGAGCAGCAGCCTCGATCGCGTCAATGCCCTTGTCTCTCTGCGCACCGTGAGCGGATTTCCCGATGATATTTATCTTCCACGTAGCAGAAGCTGCGTAAAAATCTCCATACTTCACCCCGATATGTCCAGCAGGTAATGCAGGGTCAACATGCGCTCCGAACACCGCAGAGATACCATCAAGCACTCCCGCGTCAATCATGCGTTTAGCTCCGCCGTCTCCTTCCTCGTTGGGCTGGAAGAAAATACTCACAGAGCCGCATAATTCCTCACGGTGAGCATTCAGAATCATTGCAGCTCCGAGAGCACTGGTCATGTGTACGTCGTGGCCGCAAGCGTGCATCATTCCCGGAGTCTGACTCGCAAACTCGCAGCCTGTCTCCTCGTTCACTGGGAGTGCGTCAATGTCCGTACGTATAGCGCAGTGATTCCCCGATAGCTTTCCGTCAATGCGGGCAACGATTCCGGTGTCTAGTACTCTGTGATGAGGAATACCAAACCCATCCAGAACATGCTCTAGAAATTCTGCTGTCCTGAACTCGTGATCGCCTATCTCTGGAATTTTGTGGATGGTCTCGCGAATCTCCGTGAGCTTTTGCCTGAGAGACTCTGCCTCACTGAAAAAATCTATACTCATATCTTGCGCAACGATTGCTGAAGGGCTGTCTTGAGGGTAGTATTTTCGTCCTTGTCCTTGATGACTCTTGCGGGACAACCTGCTACGACTTTACCGGGTTCAACGTCCTCAATCACCACAGCTCCGGCAGCGACTACAGCGTTTTCACCGATGTGTACTCCCTCGATAACTACAGCATTTGCTCCGATGAGTACACCGTCATCCACGATTACCGGCTTTGCACTCGCAGGCTCAATGACTCCGGCCAAGACCGCCCCCGCACCGATGTGGCAGTTTTTCCCGACAGTTGCCCTGCCTCCGAGAACTGCTCCCATGTCGATCATTGTGCCATCACCGACAACTGCGCCGATATTCAGGATTGCTCCCATCATGATCACTGCATTCTTCCCGATCGTAACGTTGTCCCTGATGATTGCGCCGGGTTCGATTCTTGCGGGAATATCCTTCAGGTCAAGCAGGGGTATAGCGGAATTGCGTGCGTCATTCTCAATCACTATGTCTGCGATTTTGTCGCTGTTCATTCTGAGAACGGGCTGAATTTCCGACCAATCCCCGAAAATTATCCTGTCAGCAGCTCCGAAGACTCTTGCGTTGGTGTGGGAAAAGTCGATAGGTTCTCTCTCCTTGATGAATATCTTTACTGGAGTAACTTTCTTGGCGTTCGCAATAAAGCTGATGATTTCCTGAGCTTCCATGATTATGCCTCCTTGAGGAACTCTCTCATACCGTAGAGGCCTGCCTTCTGATTCACGAGCCATTTCACCGCAGCTAATGCACCCTTCGCGAATAATGCCCTGTCCTTTGCGTCATGCCTGATAGTTATGGTTTCGAGGCCGTTCGAGAAAATGACTTCATGTGTTCCGACTTCAGTGCCGTATCGCAAGGAGTGAATGCCTATCTCGTTTTCGGGACGTTTTCCGTTTTCGTGCCTGCCTATGTTGAACGTGAGGGTATCTCTAGCCTCCTGAATCCGTTTCGCGAGCATGAGGGCTGTACCGCTGGGAATATCTAGCTTCTGGTTGTGGTGAGCCTCTATCATCTCGATATCGCAGTCCCCGAAGATTCTCGTGACTCTTTCGGCCAAGTCTGCCACCAGTGCGACACCTACGGACATATTCGGCGACATGAACACAGGGATATTCTTTGCGGCTTCACGTACCTGTGCAAGTTCATCGTCAGTCTGGCCGGTCGAGGCGATCAGCACGGGCATGTTGTGACTCACGCACCAGTTCAGGACTTCGGGAGTAGCTTTGTGATTCGTGAAGTCTATCACGCAGTCAGCAGCTCCGGTGAACTCATTGAGGGACTTGTACATACCTTCTGCGGGGTTCACGTCGACGAGGGCGGCGATATTTTCACTGCCTGCCATTTTCGTGATGATATGCCCCATCTTTCCGTTTGCACCGTTGATGATTAACTTCATGGCTAGATTAACCCCTGCTCCTGCATTAACGCCTTGAGGTGTTCCCAGTGCTTAGGCTCCATTGGTGTCAACGGAAGGCGCACATAGTTTTCGCACCAACCCATTGCAGCCATAGCGGCCTTGACGGGAATCGGGTTGACTTCGCTGAAGAGTGCATTGATGAGCGGAAGATACTTGCACTGCAACTCAGCAGCTCCCTTAACGTCTCCAGCAAAGAATCTATTACAGATCTCCATAGTCTGCTTTGGGGCAACGTTCGACAACACTGAAATCACACCTTTTCCTCCCATTGAGAGAATCGGCACAATCTGGTCGTCATTGCCGGAATATATATCGAGCTTGTCGCCAACGAGCTGTGCAGTGTGGACGATCTTGCTGATGTTGCTATTTGCTTCCTTGATGCCCTGAATCATGGGATGTTCAGCTACGGCCGCGTAAGTTTCCGGCTCTATGTTTATGCCTGTGCGTGAAGGAACATTGTAGAGGATGATGGGTTTTGTGGAAGCGTCAGCGATTTTCGTGAAGGAAGTGATTAGCCCGTTTTGTGTGGCCTTGTTGTAGTAAGGAGTGATTACTAGTAATGCGTCTGCTCCAACGTCACACGCGAACTTTGAGAGCTGGATTGCGTAGGCGGTATCGTTTGAGCCTGTTGCGGCGATGACCTTGCACCTTCCTGCGATGCGTTCGACAGAGAACTTGATGACGGCTTTGTGGTCTGCGTCGTTGAGGGTTGAGCCTTCACCTGTAGTGCCGGCGATAACGAGTGCGTTGATACCTTGCTCACACTGCCAGTCTATGAGTCTGCCGAAAGATTCGTAGTCCACACCCTGCTCATTGAGTGGAGTGATGAGGGCGGTAGCTACTCCCTTGAAAATTGGGCTGTCTGTCATGGTTAATATAAACCTCCTGTGAATTATTAATACACACGTAAATACAAATACGCATAACGTACACGCATCACAAACATACACACGCACTATCAGTACACACAAAAAAACCGCCCCTATGTTCCTGATGAAGAGCGGCTCTGATATGCATTGATAGTATATTAGCTGTCCGTCATTCACCAAAGAACAATAGACAGTTACGTTTTATCTTGAGGGTGTACGCAGAAAATGACCAGCCGTCAACAAATGCTGCAATAGTCATCTTGCGAGTCCTCCCTGTGAAAAAATGTGTTTATGCGATAAATGAAATGATAAACGTGAAAAATTATTCTGTCAATCTTTATAGTGCCTTGTGCATGAGTAAATTCTGGCGCAGTGTTCGGCAGGACAATCAGATATTCTCTGATGCATGGTTCGGATATTCCCAGCCAGACCTGAGACGAAAAATTGACCTTCGGCGCAAACTATACCAGCATGAATCAGTTTATCTCACTCGGACACTGATATAATACTCACGAAATTTTTACCCCCATTCACATAAAGGAGCGTAATAACTTGAAACTTGATGCTGAACAAGTCAACGAGATAGCTCTAGAGTCCCGCCTTCTCCTCACTGAACAGGAACTCACCGGAGCTGTCCGCTACATCAACAACTTTCTAGACATGCTCGACTGCTTCAAAGAGTTAGACCTCAAAGACGTTGAGCCCTTCAGTTTTGCCGAAGTCCTCGAATGTCCCCTGCGCGACGACAAAGTAATTCCCTTACCGGACAATGAAGCCATACTCCACGAAAGCGAACACGTAGACGGCTCATACTTCAAAGTACCCAGAATCATGGAGGACTAAATCATGCAGCTATACGAACTGAATCTACACGACGCAATTGCGGGTCTCAGGGACAAAAAATTTTCCCCTTCCGAGCTTTTCGCCTCCTGCAAAGCCAGAATAGACTCCTGCGAGCCGAATATACACGCGTTTATTACCCGCACTGACTCAGAATTTCAGGCCTCACAGAATCCCAACGGACTCTTGTCCGGGATTCCCACAGTCCTCAAGGATAATTTATGCACCAAAGGACTCCGAACCACTGCCGCAAGCAAAATTCTCGGCAACTGGAGACCTCCATACGATGCCACAGCCTGGAAGTCCCTGCGCGAAGCTGGAGCTGTCCTCATGGGCAAGGTCAACATGGACGAGTTCGCGATGGGCAACACCTGCGGAAATTCTGCCTTCGGTCCGACACACAACCCCAACGACATTTCACGCGTCCCGGGCGGCTCTTCCGGAGGCAGTGCTGCTGCTGTCAGTGCTGGCTACGTACCCTTCTCACTCGGCAGCGACACAGGAGGCTCCATCCGTCAGCCGGCTAGCTTCTGCGGAGTATACGGCTTCAAGCCCACGTACGGCATGGTGAGTCGTTACGGATTAATCTCTTACGGGTCATCACTCGACCAGATAGGCCCGTTTGCTCGCACAGTTGAGGACCTGCAAATCATCATGTCCGTAATTTCTGGTCATGACGTTATGGATTCCAGCAGCTTCCGCGACAGACCGCACGACTTTTCACACAAGCTGGACTTTTCCGTGAAGGGTAAACGTATCGCCCTCGTGAAGGAGTTCCAGAATTTCACGCTTGATGCTCCGATCGCTGAGGCTCTAGCCAAGACCAGAAAGATACTCGAATCCGAAGGTGCAATCATCACCGAAGTATCTCTGCCTGTTGTCGCGAAGTATGCTGTAGCTTGCTACTATGCTCTTGCCATGAGTGAGGCACACACGAATCTGGAGCGTTACGACGGCGTAAGATTAGGCTATACGGTCAAAGACGCACGGGGAATCAAAGAGATGTTTGAACGCGTGAGGTCTTACGGTTTCGGGAGCGAAGTCAAAGCCAGAATCATAGCAGGCACTTGCTTAACGGAGCCGTCACGTTGCGAGGAGTATTACGTTGCTGCTACGAAAGTCCGGACGCTCATAGCTCAGGAGTTCACGAGGGCATTCGGTGAGTGTGAGTTTATCTTGCAGCCTGTTACGCCTTCACTGCCCGAAAAAATCGGTGAGCCTGAAGATGACGCTATGAAGGGCTACGAAACTGACTTGTACACACTTCCGGTGAACTTGGCCGGACTGCCGGGGCTGTCATTCTTCTCGGGGTATGCTGAGGATCTGCCTGTAGGTCTGCAGCTGATAGGGCCTCGCTGGAGTGACTCGGACATCCTCAACACCGGAATAGTCTTGCAGCGTCACTTAGGCACACCGAAAATTGCGAACGGAGGGATATGCTAATCATGGCCGAACTTACTTTTACACCGGTAATCGGAATAGAGATACACATTCGTCTGAAGTCTGACTCCAAACTTTTCTGCTCATGCTCAACGAACACTGACGCAGCACCCAACACGAATATTTGCCCGGTATGCATGGGTCTTCCGGGAAGTCTGCCGTACCTGAATCACCATGTTGTGGAGCAGGGTATGTTAGCGGGATTTGCGCTGAACTGCGGAATCCGTCACAAGTCATTATTTTTCCGGAAGTCATATTTCTACCCGGATCTGCCTAAAGGCCATCAGGTCAGCCAGTGCGATTTGCCAATAACCACATCGGGCTACATTGAGGTGCATGATTCAGAAGGCAACCTCAAGAAAATACGCGTACACCATCTTCACCTTGAGGAGGATGTAGGGAGCTTGCATCACAGTGCTTCAGACGGCAGGCTTGAGGGCGCAGATACATCATACGTTGACTACAACAGGTCAGGGACTCCGTTAGCGGAGATAGTCTCAGAACCGGATGTTGCGAGTGCTGCTGAGGCTGTGGAGTACGTTATGACCCTCAGGAGACGCGTAATATACTCTGGAGCTTCGGACGTGGAACTCGAAAAAGGGATGATGCGCTTTGACGCGAACGTGTCCATGAAGTGCAGTGACGGCCGCTGGGGCAAAAAAGTCGAAGTGAAGAATATGAACTCCTTCAAGGCTCTGGAACGGGCTATAGAGTACGAGATAAAGCGTCAGAGAAAAATCATGCTTCAGGGCGGAGAAGTCATACAGGAGACTCGGCACTGGAACGACGCACAGGGTATAACTTCATCATCAAGGGTAAAGGAAAACTACAGGAAGTTCATCGTTGAGCCCGATCTGCCTCCGCTGTATATCTCGCAGGAATGGATCGACAGAGTCGCTGCCAGAATGCCCGAAATGCCCGACGTGAGAGCAAATCGCTACGTTAACGAGTGGGGAGTGCCGCGTGAAGTTGCTGACGTTTTGACGGACGACAGGAATCTTGCGGACTACTTCGAGGCGTGCGTGAAGGCCGGGGCGAATCCTGTGAGGGCTGCTCACTGGGTGCGTACTGAAGTGCTGCGTGTGCTGAACGAATCAGGCCAGAAGGTGCAGGAGATAGCTGGATTCGGAATTTCTCCGGAGGTTTTGGCGGGACTGGTGAAGCGTGTTGATGAGGGGAAACTCTCGACCACGCAGGGCAAAGAAGTTTTTGACTACATGACTGCGAAAAATGCAGGCCTTGATGACGCGATAAAGGCTCTCGGCATTACTGAGGGAGGAATTGCAGGAAACGCCTTGAACGATATTATTGCGAGTGTTATTGCAGCGAACCCGGACGTACTTGAGGAGATTCGCTCCGGCAGGGACAAGAAGGGCAAAAAGCTGAAGTTCTTGCAGGGACTCGTCATGAAGGAGACTAAGGGACAGGCAAAGCCTCAGGAAGTTGCAGAAGCTATAGCCGAAGCTGTGAAGTAATCCCGAAAAAATTTCCCCCCTGAACGTTTGGGGGGATTTATTATGCCTGCAATCAGCTCAGTACTACCCTGAAAAAGTACTTTATCTTGCAATACAGCCGACCCTCCAGCTTGTACCACTTCCCGAACAGCAGCATGAAGAACTTCGCTATCTTTGGCTTGTCCAGCAGTGCCACAAACTTCTCCAGATTCTCACGCCTCTCTGGAAGCATCACGTCAGAGTAATGTTCGAGCATAAACTTGCATTTTTTCCTCACGTTTACCGCGTATGTCCTAAATTCCAGCACCTTCACCAGCCAGCTCATAATAACACCGTGTTTCCCGCTTGCTCCAATATAGCCTGAAGCATTGTGTCCATGCTGACGGTAAAGTATCATTGCTGCAGGTATATGCTCCAAAACCCCGCACCCCGAAGCCATCGCTCCGAAAAAGCTGTCATGTGCAAAAGGCATGTCCTCTATGTAGCCTTTGGATTTCGAGTACAGTGCTCTGTTCAGTATAGACGTACACCCTGATACTACGTTCGACAGCAGAAGGTTCGTGAAGTTCCTGTATTCAGGTACGCCAGTAATGTACTGTGAACATTTATCCATGCTCTGGAGGTTTTCATCTACCACTTGCAGGCCTGAGAATACCAGCGCAGGCATACCGGGATTCTTGCGTTCGAGTTCCTTCATGTGCCACAAACTGACCTGAATCTTGTACGGCAGCCAGTAATCATCAGAATCCGTGAACATCACGTAATCAGCCTCTGCGTACGTCAACAGCTGCATGAAGTTTTCCGTGAAGCTCGCTGTGCAGTCAACATCATCATGAACTGCCTGAACCTTGCCCGGATATTTCTTCACGTATTCCTCAATTATTGCTGGGGTGTTATCGGTTGAGCTATTATCGCGTATGATCAGCCTGAAGTCTTGAAATGTCTGGTTAAGAATCGAATCTATCTGCTCTGCTATGTACTTTTCCCCGTTTCTAACCGCCATCAATATATCAATCTCCGGCATCCTCTCCGTCTCCTTTGCCCTCAAAATATTTCGCTGCCCTCCGCATGACTCCGTTCACGAATCTCGGCGAGTCCGTAGTCCCAAAATCTCCCGCCAGACTCGTCGCTTCACTCACTGCTGCCTTCACCGGAAGCGTCTTCAGCATGAATCCCTCCAGCACCATCAAGCGCAATATAGTCCTGTCCACGCTGACCATACGCTCAGGCCTCCAGCCGGTAACTACCCGCAAAAGCACTCCGTCAATCTCTGCCTTCCTCGCCAAAACTTGACGCACCAATTCTCTGCACCGCTCCTTGACTTCGGGCTTATCCTCCTGCGCAACATCATCCAGCGTCATGAACAGCTCCAACGCCTCACTGGTATTCTGTTCCGGACACACATCAACCGAGTACAAAAACTGCACTGCAAGCTCACGAGACCGGTGTATTGCTCCGAACTTGCGGCCTATGAATTTTTTTGCGGTCATGTTAAGGCCTCCTGAGGTATCGCGCTAACACATTCAGGCCATGCACGGAGAACCATCCTGCTGCCGCCCAGAACGCCGTCCAGAAAAATCCTGCCGACCCAGCATTCACGAAGCCCGCTACACACGCTCCGATCCCTGCCCATGACCACGGCGAACACAAAAACTTCACTATGCTCTTGTCGGGAACTGCCCACACTACTGACGCATTTATCCCCATCGGCTCAAACACTGCCGTAAAATGCTGCTCTACTTTCTTCTTTGTCTCAGGTATCACGTTTTCCTCAGACAGTACTATACTCATATCTGCATCTTCCTTCCTGTCTGAGCCCTGCAACGTTACACCGTACAGCCTCAGCCTCGATTTCACTGCTTCTCCCACAAATTCCCGCAAGCCCCCGCATGAGACCCGTATTATCCCGTAAGGCGTATCCTTCCACCGAAAATACATGCTAGTCTTCCTCGTCGTCAGGTTCTTGGGATTCTGTCCCTATGTCCAGCGTGAAGTCATCCCCTGCGTCAGAATATATCCCCTGAACATTAACATTCACTGCCCTGACGCTGTAGCCGGTGTAGCGTTCGAGATTGTCCTTGATTTTTTCCTGAACGTCCCAAGCAAGATCGGGTATCCTCTGGCCATAGCGCACAAGTACATACGCATCAATGTCTATGCAGCCATGCGGGTGGTCTACAGAGACTTTTATGCCTGAGCTTTTGCGGCCAAGCCCGAACTTTGAGCCTGACCGTGAAGCTGTCTTGATGTTGGGGATTCCCTGAATGGTTTTGCGGGCTAACTCTGAGATTACGTCCTCAGAAATATGTATAGCCCCGCCGTTTGAGGGCTTATCGTCAGGCAAGGCTAGTTACCCTTTTTTGCGCGTTCCAAGTATGCGCCGGTGCGGGTGTCTACTACGATATCTTCTCCGGGTTCGACAAATACCGGTACAGTCACTACGAGTCCCGTCTGGAGGGTTGCGGGTTTGCCTCCGCCGGTAACTGTGTCGCCCTTGAACGCAGGGGGAGTGTCGATGACTTTCATGGTGACGCTCTTGGGAAGCTCTATGCCCATGACTTTGCCTTCGAAGTACTCAAGCTGAATCTCTATGTCGTCGACGAGATATTTTGCTGCCTCGCCGAGAACTTGTGGAGAGAGCCTCATTTCCTCGTAGGTGGCCAAGTCCATGAATACATAGTCTTCGCCGTCCCTGTAAGAGTACTGAGCGGGTTTGTCCTCGTAGATTATGCGCTCGAACTTTTCGCCTGGCTTGAAAGAATTTTCCACGATGGAGCCTGTCTCGACGTTGCGGAGCTTTGTACGGACGACTGCGCCGCCTCTGCCCATTTTGTGGTGGTCATACTCGACTATCTCCCAGATGCCGCCCTGCCAACGGAACTTTAAGCCCACGTAAAAACTAGTAGTATCTGCTACTGCCATGAATGTATACCCTCCTGAAAAATTATGTGTGTGTGAATTTGAGAATATATTATATTATACGGCCTCAATGCAGAGTCAAGAATCAACACGCCATAACAGCCTCAAATGCAGAGTCAAGAATCAACGGCTGCTTTCTCACAGGTTGAGAGCATATCTATTTATGCTACACTCCCCCTCGCAACAGAATACAGCTTTTGCGTCAGTGCCTCCCTCACAGCTTGAGAGCATATATCATCACATCAATATCAGAGTTTCACATCAGCCCATAAACACAAAAATTCCCCCGCATGAACCTTCACACGAGGGAAAATCTCTGCCTGTATGTTCACAAAAAACTCTCTATCTGGAATCAATTATATACGGAGTTACGATCATGACTGCCTGCGTCTTGCTTTTATTGTCTGCCGTGTAAGAAAAGAAACTCCCCAGCAGCGGAATATCTCCGAGTATAGGTATCTTGCTCTTCATTTTGGTGCTTATGTCCTGAAACAGACCACCTACTACAAACGGCATTCCGTCACGTACACGTATATGCGTCTCTATGTCCCTGTCCGTAGTCTGGAGATGCCCTTGCGCGTCCGTGCCGAGATAGTCTCCGGTGTTAATCTTTATCGTGAGGTTGATGTAGCCTTTGTCCTCGATTATTGGTGTGAATGTCAGCTCAGGCCCTACCTGTGTGGTCTGCCACGTAGGATTTCCGCTGTCGTCTCTTCCTGCTGAATACGTTATGTCATGCTTCAGGGTAATCTTTGCTTCTTCTCCCTCTATCGTTATGACTGATGGGTTGGCTATGGTTTTGCCCTTGTTCTTGGCCTCCAACGCACTGAATGACGCAGTTATGTACCTGTCAAAATTTGAACGCCCGTTCCTGTACGTCCTATCCTCATACGAAATTACTCCTATGCCGTTCGCTAGATCGCTATTAAGAGACCACCTGTCATACACCATATTCAGAGTAGTCTGCACGTCCTGAGTTGCCTCATCGCTGAACTCGAAGATGCTCGCTCGAATCATGACCTGCCTTAACGGGACATCCAGCATCTTGATCATTTCCTCGACTTCCTCCATGCGTGCGGGGTTGGTCTTGACGTAGAGCATCCTGAATCTCTCATCAATCATGACTTCCGACACAGTATTAGTGCTGCTGCCCGAGCTTCCGGAACTTCTTCCTCCGGTTTGAGCTTCCCTTGCACTGATGGATGAGCCTGTGCTTGTGGAGCTGGTGGTGTTTACGCCGGTGTTTGAGCCTGAGCCTTCGCCTGCACTTTCACGGATTAGAGTCACCGAGAATCCCAGCAGGTTCTTGAGGATTTCGCCTATTCTCTGCGGGCTGGCATAGGATATCTTGAACGTCTTGAGCTCCTTTGCACCTGATAGCTTGTAGAGTGCTTCGCGAGTACCGAATGCTGTAATATTGGGCGCATAGTTGTAGCAGGCTATATCGTACGTCCTGAGCAGATAGTTCATGATTTCGTCTATCCTAACGTCAACGAGCGTCATCGTAACCAGAGTATTTTTCGGGAACGAAGAGTCTATCACTATGTTCCGGCCAAGTGCAGCCATGAACAGGCGAAATACATCCTGAAGTTCCGCGTCCCTGAACTCTATTGTGGTGCGGGTGTCTGCCGTGAAGGGCAGCTCTGTCTGAGGGGCAGGGATTGAGGGTTTTTGCACGAGTACCGGGAAATTGTCGAGAAGATTTTTTGCCGAGTCAGTGTGTGTT
>JAFTBT010000171.1 GCA_017455085.1 Synergistaceae bacterium | reverse complement strand
CGCACTCATCACAAGAGCGTCCTCACCTGTCGAGTAAAACCCCTGCCGGACTCTCTCCGTCCTGAACGACATAGACTCATACAGCGCAATCGCTCCAGCGTTGGACTTCCTGACTCTCAGCCTCAGCACACGGAAATTCATGTACACTGCACAGTCGCTCACCGCCAGCAATAACTGACTCCCTATCCCTTGACGCTGATATGCCCTGTCCACCAGCAGCCACATCAACAGCCCCGCCCTATTCTCCCTTCCGAGAACTGCATACCCCAAAAGCGGAGCTTCCGCAGTTGTAGCGAAAGCCCCGATATATGCTGCCTCATTCTGCGAATCCTGAGTCAGGTCCGCCCGTATCACGTCCTCCGGCCAAGAGTACGGCACTTCCGCATTCAGCCTGAGTATTGCGGGCAGATCCTCAAACGTCAGAAAATCTATCTCCGGCAAATACAACTACATTCCTCTGTTGATGGTCTGATTCCTGTCAGCACCGACTCCAATCAGCGCAACAGGCACTCCGAGTGTGTCCTCGATGTACTTCACGTATGACTTTGCATTTGCAGGAAGCTCCTCGAAGGTCTTGCAGTGAGTGATGTCCTCATTCCAGCCCGGGCGTGTCTCGTACACAGGAGTAATCTCCGAAAGAGTCCGTATGTCTGTCGGCCAAGTTGTGAGTCTCTGTCCGTTATGCTCGTAGGCAGTGCAGACCTTGATGTCTCCCATTCCGGTAAGCACGTCCAGCTTCGTGAGGGCTATCACGTTTGCGCCGTTAAGCTCCATCGAGTACTTGAGTCCGACCATGTCCAGCCATCCGCAGCGTCTTGGCCTGCCTGTAGTTGCTCCGAACTCTCCGCCGTTTGCCCTGAGCTTTTCGCCGTCCGCACCAAAGTCCTCCGTAGGGAATGGCCCTTCACCGACTCTAGTCGTATATGCCTTCACCACAGCAATAACCCTCGTCAAATCATTCGGGGCTAATCCTGTTCCTGTGAATGCTCCCGCCGCTGAGGTTGAGGAACTTGTGACGTACGGATATGTTCCGTGATCGATGTCCAGTAATGCAGCCTGCGCTCCCTCAAGCAGAATGTGTTTGCCTTCGTCAGCGGCCTTGCGGAGTAATGCGCGTGTGTCGTCAACGTAGGGTGCTAATGCCTCTCCCCATTTGCGGGCGGGTTCGTAAACTTCGTCAAAGGCTAACGGTTTCTGATTGTACAGGCGCGTGAAAATCTGGTTCTTTTCCTCAAGAATATACGTGAGTCTCTCACGGAGAACGTCCGGATTGATGAGGTCTTCCACCCTCAAGCCTGAACGTGAATACTTGTCGACATAGCACGGGCCGATTCCGCGTCCTGTTGTGCCGATCTTGCGGCCTTTTCCGCGAGCTTCCTCCTGAAGTTTGTCGAGCATCCTGTGATACGGCATGACTACGTGAGCGTGGGGGCTGACCGCGAGTCTTGCTCTGTCCTGTCCGCGAGCGAATAGGTCTCCTGTTTCAGCGAGGAACTGCTCAGGGTCAAGCACTAGGCCATTTCCCAACACGCATAACTTTCCGGGATAGAGCATTCCTGAAGGCAGCAGGTGGAACACGGTTTTCTGCCCATCAGTGATTACGGTGTGGCCTGCATTTGCTCCGCCCTGAAACCGCACGAAAACGTCAACGTCTGCGCCGAGCATATCAACTACTTTGCCCTTGCCTTCGTCGCCCCATTGCGCACCTACTAGTAGGTCTACATTTTTCTGTGTACTCAATTTTGCTAACATCTCCTGTAAATATATGTATTACCTTCTGCCCGCCACTGAACGCATTTGTTTCTTGATTTCAGTGATGGCGCGCTGTAACTGCTCATCTTTTGCCTTGTCCCTGTCAGGTTCTCCCTTGACCTCAATATCCGGAGAGAGTCCCACGTGGTCAATCACCTTGCCTGAAGGCGTGTAGTACCTCGCAATCGTAACGTACACTCCGCTTCCGTCAGTGAGTGGGAATAGAGTCTGGACGCTGCCCTTGCCGAAACTCTTTTCACCGAGCAACTTCGCCCTGCCTCTGTCGTTGAGAGCCCCTGCAACTATCTCGCTGGCACTTGCACTCCCGCCGTTAATCATCACGATCATGGGCATATTCGTTAAGTACTTGCCTCTGTCGGCGTAATACTTCTCGTTTGCGCGTTCGGATCTGCCCTTCGTCTCTACGACCATTCCGTCACGTACGAACATGCTCACGATTTTGACGCTGGCATCGAGTAAACCGCCTCCGTTGTTGCGCAGGTCAAGTATCAATGCTCTCATGCCCTGCCTCATCATGTCGCGGACTGCTGCACGGGCTTCTTCGTAAGTGTTGTGCTTGAACTGTGTGAGTTTCAGGTAGCCTATATCGTCCGAAAGCATCTCGTTGCGTACACTATGGAGCTTAATGATCTCGCGGGTAATCTCAAAGCTGAGTAATTCCTCTTCACCTTCGCGGCGCACCCACACAGTAACTTTCGTGTCCGGTTCACCTCTGAGCTTCTGCACAACCTGATCCGAAGTCCAGCCCACAACTACCTCGTTATCGATTTTGACGATATGGTCTTTTGGTTTGAGGCCTGCTCTTTCTGCTGGTGAGTCCTCCATTGGGCTGATGACTAATACTTGGCCTTCGCGGTCGCCGATATACATACCTAGCCCGCCGTATTTTCCTTCAAGGTCTATTTCTTCGTCCTTGAGTCTTTTGGGAGTGACGAATCTGGTGTATGGGTCTTTCCATGCCTCAACCATGCCTTTAGCTGCTCCGTGAAGTAAAGCCTCTTCATCAACGGGCTTATCTTTTGCGTCGACTTGATAGCTTTCGATGATGTACCTTACCTGACGCAATAGCCATAACGAGCGCACATTGAACGGGGATATTCTGTTGAAGTCGGACTCCGAGAAATCTGCTGCTGGAGCTTTTCTGCTGCTGAGACCATACACGAATCCGAGTGATGATAGTATTATGAATACGAGTATATACAACCTCTTACGTGAATCACACAATATTATTTACACCTTCTCTGTGAACTTTGTGGAATAGGAGAATTATACAGCAAATATCAACGCAAGAAATTCATGGGGTTGACTGCTGAACCATTTTTCCTGACCTCGAAATGCAGGCCATACTCCGAATCTGTGCCTGTGTTGCCTACTTTGCCGATGACTGTGCCGGTTTTGACTGCTGCCCCCTCACGTACTGATGCTCCGCCCAAATGCGCGTACACTGTCGTCAAGTCCCCTCCGTGATCGATGATTACCACTTGGCCGAATCCTCTGAGCCATCCTTGATAGAGTACTTCTCCCGGACCTGCTGCTTTGACCTGAGTACCTGAAGCTGCCTTGATGTCGATCCCTGAGTTGAAGATTTTTGTCTTGAACGTTGGGTGAACACGCGAGCCGTATTGCATGGTAACCGTACCCCTCACCGGCCAAGACAGAGATTTCACGCCTCCCGCCGGAACTGCTGAGGTAGTCTTCACGGGAACAGCAGCCTTTGTGCCCTGAACAGTCGTAACTTTTGCGGTGGTGACTCTGGTTTGGGTCTTAGTGTTGGCTTTGGCTTTCTTGCTGGACTTCTGTTTCATGAGAGTATTTATCTTGTTGCCTACAGCCTTTTGTGCATTCTGGAGTTCCTTTGCGGCGGACTCTGCTTTCTTCTGCTCACTCTGCACGTCCTTCAAGAGTTTATCCGTCTTCTGGATCGTGGTGTCAAACTCTTCACGTTTCTTCTTGAGTTCGTTAGTCTGCCTTGCAATTTTTGCCTTGTCGGATTCCAACTGCCTGCGTGCCTCTGTGAGTTCATGCTCTTTGCGGTTGAGTTCCTCGATGATGGCTGCGTCCTGTCGTGCGAACTTTCTCAGCAAGTACGCGGTATTCACTGCCTCATGAGGTCCCTGTGCGTTGAGGATGATGCTAACGCTATTTTCGTCCGGAGTGAACTTATACATGTCGAGTAATCTGCCGTGAAGGTTATCCATGATGATCTTCATAGATGCCTGTGTGCGGTCGATGTCCCTATTGAGTTGCTTGATTGATGCTGCGAGACGAGAGTTATCTTTTTCGAGTGCAGCAATGCGTTCTTCCGAGCTATTAGCATTTTGCTTTAGGCGGGATAACTGACTCAAGAGAGTTTTGGATTCTTTGGACTTTTCTTTTGCGATGGCGTTGTACTTCTGGATTTGCTTCTTCATTTCGGCCTGAGTCTTTGGCTTCTGGGATTTTGCTTGAGTTTTCTTGCTTGCAGAATAGGCAGCTGGACTCACTAAGACCATCAGAATCACCAACGCCGCTAAAAATTTCTTCATTGCCTGTAACTTTTCCCCCTTTATGTGCTGTGTGTGTCACGTCATGCTGTGTGCTTCACATCGTGATGTGTGCGTCACGTCATGTAGTGTGCGTCAAGTCATGCTGTGTG
>JAFTBT010000170.1 GCA_017455085.1 Synergistaceae bacterium | reverse complement strand
GTGAAGCTGCCTGTGCTTCTGGCGTGGGTGATGACGTTCGGAAGTGTTGTGCTGTTGTGGGCGGTGTTCCGGGCGGAGAGTCTGAGTCAGGCGCGTGAAATGGTTTCGGCGATGGCTGATGTCGGGAATATTGCTCTGCCTACGAAGTTCAGAGTGTACTTAGGATTCCTCGAGAGTGCAGGAATTTCCTTTGTGCCGTTCATGTACAAGGCTGGAACTTTTGCTGAGGTATGCATACGTGTATTTGTACTGCTCGCTGCTGTCATTTTTGCTCCTAACACAAAACAGATCATTGACCGATTCAAACCGAGTGCTTTGTGGATTGTGATTACTTTTTCGCTGGCAGTGATGTCATTCATGAATTTTTCAGGTATCTCGGATTTCCTATATTTCCAGTTCTAAAGGGGGGCTGAATTTTGACAAGCAAGAAATATGCAGTCTATACAGTTTCATTCTTGTATGTGTTCATAGTGATTAATCTTGTGCTGTGGAACTTCATGACTAAGGACTTTCTCAATATGAGCGAGATTGAACGCAACTCCAGCCAGAAACTCACACAGCCATTGACTGAACAGGTACACTATCCGCTTCACCACACGAATTTGGCTGACTATGTTGTTTCCGGAAGAACAGAATCGTTTGATGTGATGACACTAGGAGATTCATTCTCAAACGGACAGGACGGCAGCAGCTATCAGGACTACCTGTTGAACCAATACGGTATTACGAGTATTAATGTGAGCTTTTCGCAGGCTAATGGCCTTGAGAGTCTATATATGCTTATCAGTTCAGGACTAATTGACGAACTAAAGCCCCGTTTGGTGATTCTTGAGAGTGTGGAACGTTATGTGCAGAGCAACTTAGGGCGTACTGAGGTCGCACAAACAAACCTGCCGCGTGATACAGTTATGCAGAAGTTACCGGCGGCACATGCATCAAAAGCGAGTACAGTTGCAAGAATATCATCAGGGCTGATACCTCCTGTTTTTGTGCAATGGAACACTAATTTTTTCAGCAACAAGTTACGCTATATGCTGAACCCTGAAAAGTTGAGTTCATCAATATATGCTGCGAACCTTGACAGACAATTCTTCACTAATCCGGGTTATGAGGATAAACTGTTTTTTTACTATGAGGACCTATATTATCTTCAAGAACCTCTGAATGCCGAAATGGTTAATCATAACCTCAACACTGCCGCCCGTCTCCTGAAAGCCAAAGGGATCACGCTGATATTCTTTGCCGCCGCAGACAAGTATGACCTGTATTCACCGTATATTCTCGACAAGAAAGGCCGCCCTGAAAATACCTCATTCCAGAAAATGCGGGACGTTCCGGGAAAAGAATACATCTACGTTGACACAATGACGATTCTCCGTGAAGCTCTCAAACGCGGTGAAAAAGATGTTTACTGGCTTGACGATTCGCACTGGTCCCACAGGGGCATCAAGATATTCTGCGACGAACTCGTGAAGTATATTCTGCCTGCATCGAGGCACTGACGCTGTTTGATCGTTAATGTCTACAAGGCTTTCAGAGATATGCAGCCCTCCTGAGAGAAATCGGGAGGGTGTATTTTTTGTTCCTTCCAGTACTGCTAATAATCTATTACCTTTTATTACTCCGAAGCAGCATGTTTTGAAGCCACACCCTATAACCCGCACAAGAGTATTTATGATTTCCGGTGAGAGCGTGTACAATTAATGCATATTTTCACGAAGGAGCATACATATCACCATGAAATTCACCAAAATGCACGGCTGCGGCAACGATTACGTCTACGTCAACTGCTTCACCGAGAAAGTCCCAGACCCCGAAAGACTCTCGCCCATCATCTCAGACAGACACAAGGGCATCGGAGCTGACGGCCTGATTCTGATTCTCCCCACACCAAAAGCTGACGCGTTCATGCAGCTCTACAACGCTGACGGCTCTTCGGACACCATGTGCGGTAACGGCATCCGGTGCGTCGCAAAATACGTCTACGATCACGGCCTAGTCCCTCCAGACAGAAAAACCCTCAAGATCGATACTCCGGTCGGGATGCATGAGATAGAGCTTACTGTCCAGAACGGCAAAGTATCTTCCGCGACTGTGGACATGGGCATAGGATCCGTCAACAGCACAGCACTTCCCGAGTCTATCACCGTCCACGATATGGCACTCAAGTTCGTGGGGGTCAACATCGGCAACGATCACGCCGTGTATTTCCTTGACGAGAACCCCATAATCAGCGACATACACTCTTGGCCGGACTCGAAATTTGCGGCAGAAGGCGACTACTTCGAGAGACATTCACGCTTCCCGAACAGAATCAACAGCGAATTTATCGAGGTAGTCTCCAGAAAAGAGATCAACATGCGCGTGTATGAACGTGGCAGTGGCGAGACTATGGCTTGCGGGACTGGGTCGACTGCGAGCGCGTTTGCAGGAGTGGTGACGGGGAGGCTGGATCGTGAAGTGACTGTGCATTTGCGCGGCGGGGACTTGGTGATTCGTGTGGATGAGGATAATCGGTGCTACATGACGGGGCCGGCTGTGGAGGTCTTCAGCGGAGAGTACAACGCGTAAGGAATATCATACATGTGTGTGTGGTGTACGCTGTTGATGGCGGGTGTTTCCACAAAAATATGCAGAGTGTATGCTGTTGATAGCGGGTGTTTCCACAAAAATATGCGGGGTGTGTATAGCGGGTATTTCCGCAAAAATATTTAGGGTGCAATGCCATGCGTTAGGAGGAATATAGTGTGAACGTCAATATTATTCCAGCAAAAGCTATCCTCA
This sequence comes from Synergistaceae bacterium, assembly GCA_017455085.1. Next base: position 6,186 of record JAFTBT010000170.1, on the reverse strand, counting down.
CAAAGTCGAACCTGCCCGTGTCAGACTACTCGGCTAATCCGTATACAGGCTGCGCACATGCCTGCAAATACTGCTATGCATCATTCATGAAGAGATTCACGAATCATCCGGAGGACTGGGGAAGTTTCGTAGACGTGAAGATTTGGCCTGACATCAAGCACCCAGAAAAATACTCAGGCCAAGAAATATTCTTGAGTTCCGTTACTGATCCGTACCAGCCCACAGAAGCAACACACAAACGTACACGCGCATTACTCGAACAGCTACAGGGCAGCGGAGCAAAAATCAGCATCGCCACGAAATCGGACCTAGTGTTACGCGATATCGACATCATCAAGACTTTTCCGGAAGCTAGAGTCTCGTGGAGCATCAATACACTTGACGAAGATTTTCGCAGGGAAATGGACTGTGCTGTGAGCATTGAGCGCAGACTTTCGGCTATGAGGGCCTTCCACGACGCAGGTGTCCGGACTACGTGCTTCATATCCCCTATATTTCCGGGAATTACTGACGTGCCGGCGATCATTGACCGCGCAAAGAGCATCTGCAATCTTGTGTGGCTGGAGAACCTGAATCTACGAGGCGGCTTCCGGAAAAGTATACTCGACTGGATTCACGAGAAGCATCCGGAGCTGGATAGCCTGTACCACGCAATATATTCACACAAGGATAGATCTTACTGGTACGAGCTGGACGAGCTTATGCGCAGCTACACGGCCAAGAACTCACTGCCATATCTCCGCAATGATGACTCTATGAGGCGAAAATTCACCGAGTCTCCCGTAGTCGTGAACTACTTTTTCCACGAAGAGATCACCCGATAACATGTGAGCAATATTCTTTGTAGGGGAATATATACACAAAAATAACCCCCTCTGTGTGGGTGAGGGGGCTTTTATATGATGTGTGAAGAGTTCTTCTGTGTGAAATAGCTAACTCAAAGCATTAATCCAACGCTATATGTGAAAACTTAACGCCAAAAAATGCTGCGTCAACGCTTTGTTGCTGAACACTTCAGTCAAGAAATGCTGCGCCAACGCTTTGTTGATGAACATCCGCATCAGAAAGTGCTATTGCAACGTTTGTAGACGAACACCTGCCGCGTTGATAAACACCTACGCTAATCTCTACAGGTACACTCCACGAAGCTCCACTATGTCCGTGACTCTCTTTATGGCCGCAATATACGCCGCACGTCTCATCGTTGTCTTGTGTGTCGCCGCATAATTCCAGACTCTCCTGAAGTTGTCCGTCATCAGAGCTACAAGCCTCTTGTTGTACTCCTCTTCCGTCCAGCCAAAGCCCTGCAAGTTCTGCGCCCACTCATAGTATGACCCGATAACACCGCCTGCGTTAGCCAAAAAGTCCGGCACAAGAATCACGCCCTTATCGGTGAGTATATCTTCAGCTTCCGGAGTCGTGGGGCTGTTCGCTCCCTCAACAACAAACTTTGCTTTGAGGCTGCCTGCTGTGTCCTGATTCAGTACTCCCTGCGCCGCACACGGGCAGAAGAAATCGCAATCCACTCCGATAATCTCATCTCCCGGGATATTTTCGCAGTTCTCTTTCTCGAAGCCGGCGAGCTTCCTTCCGCGCTGTCCAGGATTCGTGTTCATGTACTCAAATGCTTTGTCGATGTTGATCCCGTTCGGGTTGTAGTACGCACCGGTCGTGTCACTGATAGCTACGATCTTCACTCCGGCATCAGCCATGATTTTCGCCGCATAGCTTCCCACGTTGCCGAACCCCTGCACAACTGCTCTCATGTTTTCGGGCCTCAGGTCAACTTTCTTCATCAGCTCAAACGCACAAGTCGCGAGTCCTCTTCCTGTTGCCTCAGTACGTCCCTTTGCTCCCCAGTAGTCTATGGGCTTTCCGGTGAGCATTGCCGGCTCAAAGTGTCCGAGCATTTTGCAGATCGTATCCATGATCCAGACCATCTCTTGGCCGCCGGTGTACATGTCCGGTGCGGGAACGTCTGACCATCTGCCAATGATAGGAGCGATTCTTGCGCCGAAGGTACGGGACATTCTTTCCTTCTCCTTGCGCGACATGTGTGTGGGGTCGCAGCAAATTCCGCCCTTGCCTCCGCCGTAAGGTATTCCCGCAAGAGAACACTTCCACGTCATCAGCATTGCGAGCCCTTCGCACTCCTGACAAGTAACATCCATTGCGTAACGTATACCACCCTATGACGGCCCTAACGCTGTGGAATGCTGGACTCTGAAGCCCTGAAACACCTTCACAGTTCCGTCGTCCATCTCTACTGGAACAGACACGTCCACTCTGCGCTCCGGATAGCTGAGAATCTGAATGAGTCCTTCGCTTAAGTGCATTTCATCAGCAGCACTGTAGAAATCTCTCAATGCAGTATCAAGAATCAGATTGTTGGACCTTCTTCTTCCGGTTGCTTCATCGATCATAATTAACACCTTCAAATTGTTAGTCAATTCTTAATATTCCAAACGGGGGCAAATTTTACATGCACATTCCCATTTTGTCAAATCATGAGTATAATTCTGGCGGTAAGTTTTTCCATCAGACACATATATTTTCCACGAAGCAACAAGGCATTACGAGACGGCATAACACATCACGAACGGAGGTATATCCTGCTGTAAATTATTGGCTGTCTGCGTGGCTGAAAGAATTATTTTGCGGCAGGATTCATCAATGAGCGAAGACATCAGCAACAAAAAACATGCACTCAAGATTCTCAAGGACGATATCGAGAGTAAAACCGGCTTCAGTTTCGTCAAGGTAGAGGACGGCGTGGCAGTGAGCGAGCTGGATCTGCAAGAGTATCACTTCAACCCGTATGGCATTCCGTACGGTGGAGTCTTATTCACGATGGCAGATGACACTGCTGGTGTGGCGTTCTTGAGTGCAGGAGGAAACGGCGTTACTGTCAACGGACATGTGGACTATTTACGGGGGTCTAGGGATGCGCAAAAGCTCATATGCACTGCAAAAGTCAGGAAGGCCGGGCGAAGAATATTCTACATTGATGCGGATATCGTCAACGAAAAAAACGATGACCTGTGTCGCTTCAAGTTCGTGTTCCTGAATATATACGAGAGCTGATGTTGCTGTGAACCGGCATGTGTGATGAATGCTCACAGGATTGTACGGGGGAAAAAAGTGTTTATTATCTGAAAATTCGTGTTTCTGAGTGAATATCGGGATTGTGAGATATAATACAGGGCAATTTTTCAGACAGGAGGATTCATTTCATGACAGCATTAATTTTTTGCAGCGTCCTATTTCTGCTGGTGATGGCTGTATCTGCCAGAGCAGACGAGAATTATTCTGAGGACATAGCGGGCGAAATCAGAGGCTTTCTGATCGATGACGACTGGAAATTTGACTTTGACGAGGAAAAAGGCATTTTCAGGTTCGGGGTCAATATTGACGGCAAGATGAAGCACGTGAATTACTTTGTGCCGGTGCGGGATGACTCGTATATCGTGTACGCAATCTCTCCGGTCAGTGCAGACTCAGACGATCCGCAAGTGATGAACGCCATAGCAGAATTTACGTGCAGGGCAAATTACGGCCTCAGGAACGGAAATTTCGAGGTGGACATGAGGGACGGGGAGATCCGCTACAAAGTTTTCGTGGACTGCGACGGACTTATCCCCTCAAAGGAAGTTATCAGGGGAAGCATAATCATTCCCGCAATGATGTTCGAGAGGTATTCGCCTGGAATACTTGATGTAGTGTTCAAGGGGTCAAGTGCTGCTGAAGCGATAGAGCAGTGCGAGAAATAGCAGGCAACAACTAAGGACACAAAACTGCCGGAGGCTCTGTGACTGGGCTTCCGGCGTTATTATTTCTGGGTGAGCTTGTGCGTAAAGTTAGGCCAGATATTTCTTCAGGGCGGCTCTGACTGCACCTTTGCCATTCAGCATCTCACGGAACATATCCTCAATTTTTGCGCCTATCCCAGCTTCGTACAGGTCTACCTCGAAAATATTCGCGTTGCTCAGAATCGGACGTAACTGCTTCGAAAAACTCTCCGGCTTCCCGAACTCAATACCCTCAAGCTGCTTTCTCAGTTCCGGAATCATAGGGTCAGGAGACAGCTCGAAAGGCTTACCCTCATCATCAACAGCAAGCAAGTACCTCAGCCATCCCGCAATCGCTAACGGGATTCCCACAAGATTCTTGGCCGAGCCATCACGAGCAACATAGGCCTTCACGGTCTCGCCGAACCTGATGCCGACCATCTGGGACATGTCCACAGCAATACGTGCGCTTGTGTCGCCTAAATACGGGTTGGGCATACGGACATTCACGACCTCGTCAAGAAACTTTCTCGGAGATAGGATTTTGGGGTTCTCGACTACAGGGAGTCCCTCGTCATAGCCTACGGATTTTGCGAGCTTTGCGAGTTCGGGGTCATGCATACCGTCAGCAAAGAGCGTGTAGCCCAGCATACAGTCATAGCTGCACATTGCCGTGTGTATGGGGTTGAGACAGGCAGTAACCTTCATGCGTTCGGAGAGGTTTACGGTTTTGCGGTCTGTCATGTAGACAGCGGGGGCTTTCTCGAGCGGAGGGCGGCCGTTTGGGAAAGAGTCCTCAATCACGAGATATCCCGGTGCTTCTGCGTTGACGAAGGGAGCTATATACGTTTTCTTGCTGGTGATGACGATACCCATATCCTCAACGCCGAGAGACTCGAGCATTTTTGCCACGTCTTCCGAAGGTCTGGGAGTGATTTTGTCGATCATAGTCCACGCAAACGAGACTCTGCCTTCATCCTTGACCCAACTCACGAAATCGGAGGGGACGAAGTTTTTGCTGCACCATTGTTCGGCCATGTCTATGACGCTCTCACGGAGTTTCTTGCCGTTCTGTGAGACGTTATCCATAGAGACGAGCGCGAGGGGTTTTGCTCCGGCTTTCCACCTCGCGAAGAGCATTGCGGCGACGACTCCCATAGCTCCGGAGGGATTTTCGGGGCCGTTGTTGATGTCTGCGCTGACGAACGGGAAATATTGGCCGTCAGCATTTCGGAGAGCATAGCCCTTTTCTGTGATTGTGAATGATACGAGCTGCAGAGTCGGTGCTGTGAAAATTTCTGTGAGGCGTTTCCACGATTCCGGGTCTGAGGGGTGAGCCTTGAGGGCTTCGGTGAGGGAGGCGAGGACGCATTTATCCTGTGTGCCGTTTTCGTGGAGGGTAACAGCGAGTGCGAGGTTGTCGAAGGGCTTGTAGATTTTGTCGACCACGTCAAAGTCGAAAGTCTCTGCGCAGATTATGCCGGTGTCCATGAGTCCGGAGCGGATGAGGGAGTCTGCGATGCCGCCGATGAATATCCTGAAGATATTTCCGATTCCGAAGTGTACCCAGCGAGGGGAAGAGTGGGTGCGTTGTGCGAGGGCTTGAGGGTCGTATGGCGGGAGGGAGATGCCTGCGGCTTGCCATGCTTGAGAGTCTTTGATGCCGTTGTAGTTGAGGCGCATGTGAGTCAATCCTTTCTGTGTATGGGTGTGAAATTTTGGGATGAGTGAAGTGTAGCAGAGTAGTTAGCGTGTGCAAAGAGTAGTTAGTGTGAGTGTGAGCAGTTTTCGCAGTTTGGGGACATGCCGAGTTCTGAGAGTTCCTGTGTTGCCCACTGAGCTGCGGCGGTGAGAAATGGGAGAGTCTTTCTGCCGCGGTCAGTGAGTGAGTACTCGACGTGAGGGGGGATCTCGTTGAACTGTGTGCGGGAGACCATGCCGGAAGATTCGAGCTCCTTGAGAGATTGTGCGAGCATCATGTTGGTGATGTTGCCGAGTCTGCGCTTGATGGAGCTGTAGCGTTGAGGCTGTGGGTCAGCGAGAATGCAGATGATGGGGATTTTCCATTTGCCTCCGAGAACATGAGTCAGGTACTTTAGCGGGCATATGGTATTGTTGTCTTGCATTGATTGTTCACTCCTTAATCTTTTGGGGGCGGGAGGGCGGGTTGTTAAACGTGAAGGCATGCCGAGCGTTTAACACTATCACCACACTTCTGTTATCAACTACGATATTATTTACTACACGCAGCAACTCATGACACGCAGTAATTCATGACACGCAGTAATTCATGACGTACAGCAATTCATGACACGCGGCAACTCATGACGTACAGCAATTCACTACACGCAGTAATTCATGACGCACAGCAATTCATGACACGCAGTAATTCATGACG
>JAFTBT010000169.1 GCA_017455085.1 Synergistaceae bacterium | reverse complement strand
TGCTCATGATTTGGCGGCCTCCTCTCTCAAGTCCGCAATGAGCTGTGTAGCTTTATCCGGAGTCATTGCGGGGTGTACATGGTCATTCACCATCAACGCAGGAGCAAGGCTGCACGCTCCAAGACATGAGACCGTTTCGACTGTGAAGAGCATATCATCAGTGGTGTGTTTCTGGGCTGACAGGCCAAGTTCTGACCTGAGACGCTCAAGCACCGGCAATGACTGGCGGACGTGGCAGGCTGTACCGTCGCAGACCCGGATTATATATTTCCCCTTCGGCTCAAATGAGAATCTTTCGTAGAAGCTCGCGACACTGTAGGCTTTGGTCTCAGTGATGCCTATATGTTTTGCGATGTAGGGCAGGAGCTCTAGCGGAACATAGTTATACGTTTCCTGTACTTCATGGATAATCGGAATTAATGAACGTTCCTGTGCGGGATATCTGCTCATAATCTCGTCAGCTTTCGTGTAAAATGAAGCCTCAAGCATGAAGAGTCCTCCTTTCGTTCTTCGTCATGAAAAATATTCCCCCTCATGAATGGATTAATATGGATGACAAGAATCGTAAGTGATTGAGGTTGTACAGAGAATTATCAAAAAGTTTCTATGCTCGTTATAGATTCTGATAACTAGTTATCTTCCTGCGTTAAAGTGATTCCGTATTGATGTATGCACTTCCTCTATGAACTTCTTATCAAGTTCAGAAAGTTTGTAGTTCCTTCTGTAAATCAATACATCCTTGTAAATTCTGATGTTGTCGGGGCATTCTCTCTGAACGAGTCCGTGGCGGTCAAGAATATTCTGCGGTATAGGCGACACCCACATAAATGTTTCCGGGTTATCCGACAGCAAATAAAACTGGCTGCCCCTCTCAAACACGAATATACGGCGTTTGACATTATCCGGAAGCTCTTCTTTGCGGACAATTGCGAACGGCAGATTAGGCACAAACGGATCTGCATGAGCTATTTCTATATACGACTCAAGGTCAGAAAAATGTATCACTGGCTTTGAGGCTAAAGGGTTGTTTCTGCTCATTATCAGGACGTAATGGAACTGCACCACAGGTTCATACGCAAGGCCTTTTTCATCAAGGGTGTCAATAAAATACCTGTCGTACCCCGAAGCATACCGTATAATCCCCAGCCTGTAATTGACCTCTAAGATATTTTTGATGGCTCTGTAGGGATTTATTTCTTTGTAGTAGACTTCTACAGGTTCTTCGCCGATAGCCTTCGAGAATCTGACGAATGCGTCTGCTATATAGCTGGCTCTCGGAACAGAAATAGAGAACCGTTTTTTTCCCGGAGGCATATCCTTAAAAGCCCGTTCCACGTCATCAATCTGTTCTAGAATCTGCTTTGCATAGTGTATAAATTCTTCTCCGCGCTTTGTCAGTATCATGCCTTTTGAAGACCTGTCAAATATTATGATTCCTAAATCGGCTTCTAATTCCTTGATTGACCTGCTGAGATTTGGAGGTGCTATCAATAATTCTTCTGATGCTCTGTTCAAAGAGCCTGCATTAGCTACTTCAACGGCGTATTTCATGTGTAATATGTTCAAAATTTTACGCCCCCTGTGACATTTACCGATAAATGCTAGCCAAAAAGTTTTTATCACGGAATACTCAAAACCGGCAATCATCTATTATCAAAATACATAATCTAGATTTATACATGTTGATTATTCCTAACGACTCGCATGATTTCTATAATGCTTTCTGCTAAGACAAACGTATTTTTAGGAAGGCTCTTATGCATTCCCCTCGTTTACGATTTGCAATTTTACCTATTGTTTAAGGGAGATGAGAAGGCTGATTCTTATCTTCCTTAATTGTGTTTATGAGTATTTATATTGCAATTTCATGAAAATGTTCTACAATTTGCGCGATCTTCGAATTAAACCGGCAAGACCAATAGGCAAAAAGTATATTCCTCTAGTTCTGGCGGACACTGTCGTGAATAGTCGGAGAGTAGTACAAAGTATTATTCTCATCTCTCATATTGGAGGAATGTTATTTGTGCAAGCGTCCCAGTCTCATACTTTCGATTTTTGTGCTCCTTGTTAGTGCGCTCATAGTTACGTTCGGAGTGGTTGATGTCGAACTCGCATCCGGCTCACACTTCGGCTTAGGCCTCCCCGCACAAGTCCCCCTTCTCTTCGCAACCATATTTGCAGCCCTCGTTGGCACTCTCTACCTCAAACGCTCATGGTCCGACCTCGAAAAAGGCATGGCCGGAGCTATTCAGGTCTCCATTCAGGCAATAGTGATTCTCGTACTCGTAGGCTGTCTTGTCGGCTCATGGATTCAGAGTGGAGTCGTCGCCACAATGATCTACTACGGCCTCGAAGTCATGACACCGAGATATTTCTACTTGGCCGCGCTGATCATCAGCGTAGTCGTGGCTATAGCTACAGGCTGCTGCTGGACCACAAGCTCAACGGTCGGTGTTGCGCTCATCGGCATAAGTGCCGGACTCGGTCTGCCTCTCCCGATCACGGCGGGGTTCGTAATTTCCGGAGCATACTTCGGCGACAAGGTCTCCCCACTTTCGGACACGACTAACCTTGCACCCGCAGTAGCAGGCAGTGAACTTTTCGAGCATGTCCGCGCAATGATGAGTTCGACTCTTCCGACGCTGGCCATCACCGCAGTAATCGCCTTCATGATGGGAAGTTCTGCGCAGGGTTCAGACGGAGGACGTATAGCCCTGATACAGAGCATGATGCGCGCGGAGTTCAACATATCGTTGTGGGCATTCATCCCGCCGCTTACGGTCATAGCTATGGCAGTGATGAAGATACCCGCGATACCCGGCATAGTTGCAGGCATAACAGCGAGCCTGATACTGACTCTTGTTCGTGGTTCTGGAGCGCACGAGGCACTTGAGGTGCTATTCTCGGGCTATGTTCCTGAACACTTGGGAGCATTCGCTGAGGCTGCGACACCTGAGGCAATGGGAGCGATCACGTCGTCATTCACGGAGGCATTCACGGCCGGGAGTCCTGCACTGAGCGTAACGGCTGATGTTTTCGCGCAGGTGGGCAAACTGTTGACGCAGCTGTTCACTCGCGGAGGAATGACCTCGATGCTTGAGACGATATGCTTGATCGTGGTTGCGCTGTCGTTGGGCGGAATCATGGAGGTGTGCGGCTTCTTGGACGTGATACTCGACGCGTTGATGCAGCACGTGAAGACCGTTGCAGGGATGATCGGCTCGGTGCTGGCTTCGGCATTTTTGGCGAATGTGTTTCTGAGTGAGCAGTATTTGTCGATCATAGTACCCGGCAGAATGTTCAAGCGTGCATTTGACGAACGGACATGGCAGAACGGAAAGAAACTGCATCCTGTTATGTTGTCGCGCTCACTGGAAGATTCTGGCACGATGACGAGCGTATTAGTGCCCTGGAACACATGCGGAGTGTACGTGAGCTCTGTGCTTGGTGTTGCGACGCTGGACTACCTGCCGTACTGCTTCACGAACTGGCTGAACCCGTTTGTAGCGTTTGCGATGACGTGGCTGGGGCTGGCGATAATCTACAAGGATGAGGAGCCGGAGACGGGTAAGGTGTTTATTCCGGACACAGCGGCCATTGCTGAGTGAGGGTGTGTGTTTTCTGCCACAGCAGGCATTTCTGAGTAACGGATAACGATTAGTGATTCAGGGGTTAGGAGTCAAGTTTCCAGCCCCTGAATTTGTTTTAGAGTATATCGCTGTCGGTTGAGTACACCGGAATCCTGAAAAGTTCTGTGAAGCCGAAAGCCCTGTAGAATTTCGCTCCTGTAGGCGTGGCCTGCAACACTATTCTCTTTCCTGCTGAGAGCCTGCAAATCTCGGTCATCATCGCCGAAGCTATACCCTTCCTGCGAAAGCTGGGCACTGTCGCAAAGTAATACACTCCCATAAATTCCGGCTCATGTGTTACAGCAAACGTCCCCGCATATTTCCCGCAACACTTGGTCGCAAACAGAGATACATTCTCCCTGCTACATGCCAGCGCACCCGCAAACCTGCAATACTCTTCCGGAACGTCCCCCTCTCCGCCGAAGCCCAGCCACATAGTTTTTGTCCACACTCCAGCGTTCTCACTGGTTACGCCCTCAAACGTTACGCCCTCCTGCACACGCAGCGATACTTTTTCCGGAGCAAGGCACATCGCCGTCAAGTCACCAGCGTGAGTCACACCTGCACCCTCCAGAATCTCACTGTTAGAGTCAGAATCTGCATACACAGGCCACATAAACGCTTCATCACGTTCACCGAAGAATCTCACAACGTCATTCACGATCTCCGGAGTGATCTCACGTTCGGGGCAGTACACCCAGTTTTCGGAGGCTGTCCCAGTCGAGACACAACAGCTTCCGTTTTCGCTGAGGGGCAAAATTTCGCTTACGGGTAAATGCTTCAGGGTATCAATGAAGAATCGCAAACTCCCCCAGATGATAACATTGCTATCCATCGCTAAAATACCTCCTCAAGGCCGCACGTCAGCATCAGTTCTCTCAATGCAGATACTATTTCCCCTGAGGGTCTCTCGTCTACACGCAAAGAGTCTATATCTGCCTTCAGAGCTTTGGCCTTCGCGTTGAGTTCCTGCGTATCGAGTTTTGCACCGTCAGCCTGAAGCCTGAGAATCTCCGCACGAGTATTTTCTCGCTGTGTCTGCAAGTCGAAATCCGTCTGCCTGAGTTCGCGAAGTTTTTCCTGCAAGTCCCTTCGTTCGTCAGGAGTGAGCAGTGCCGCAGAATAGTCCTCCTCATTCCTGAAACCCAGTGCCAATAATTTCTTGCTGAAGGTTATCTCGTGCTTCTGGAGGTCCTCGCGTCCTGTAGCCATCTCCGTCTCTAGGGTGTGTACTGCCGTCATGATCCTGTCGAGAGCTGCGACTTTCTCGTTGCGTGACTCTCTGCGTTCGTTGAGCTGTTTGCGGAGCTCCTCAACTGTCCGAGTCATCCTTGCGGTCTCGTCATCAGGATTGCGTGACTCGAACAGAATCACCCTCTGCTGCTTCACGGTGTCCCTGTCCGCTTCTACAGCCTTGAGCCTGCTCACACACTCCTCGCGCCGTTGCCGGAGTCCTTCCTGTTCCTTCCTGAGGGTCGACATTTTCGCCTGAGCTGCCGACAATTCACGTTCCAGTTCGTCAGCTTTCTTTGCGCCGTCCTGCCAATCCGCCCAACGCTTCACGAGTACATCGACAACTGCGCCGGGATTCTTGTCCGGAAGAGTCTTGTAGCCAAAGGGCATAATCTGCGAGATCAGCTCACGTTTGAGGCTGTGTACTATTTCCTCCTGAGTCTTGCTCTCTCCGGTATACTGTTCTTCTTTGGATTTCTCTGACTGCAACGCGAAAAGTGCATCCTGATGGAATTTGCTGACTTCTCTGCGAGTCTCCCGAATCTTTTCCAGCTCATCGGCTGCGGCCTTCATGTCATGCTCTGCTGCTTCTGCGGTGTCTGCGGCGTTTCTGGCGAGCTGCAGTGAGTCACGGGTCTTCTGTCTAGCGCGGTCAAGCTCCTCAAACGGCGATATCCCTGCCCCGAATCTCAGCCCTAGCAGTGATACACGAGTAGAGATTTCTGCGTTGACGGCGTTGACTTTTTCGCGTAGGTCTGCTTCGTCACGAACTATCGAGGCTATTTCGTCATTGAGTCTGCCTGTTCTGGTCTGTCGTGTGGTGAGTTCGTCGCGGAGTTCGTTCAAGGCCTTCTGTGATTCCGCGAGCTGCCTGTGGATCTCTTCTGGGTCTGGCACCAATTTTCCGGAAGTGTACGGATGAGTCATAGAGCCGCAAAGTGGGCAGGGTGCGCCGTCCTGCAACAGCTCTCGTACTGCGTCAAGGTCCTCGATTCTGTGGAGGAGTGCAACGCGTTTTTCGAGTCTGGCAACTTCGTCCTGCATCTCCTGAATTTTCCCGGACTGTTCAACGTCACGGATGTTTAGGCTTCTTGTTTCCTGCTGGATTCTGAGTCTAGCCTCCTGAAGATTCTTGAGTTTTGCCTCAAGGTTTCGCAACTCCTGAAACTTTTTGTAGACTTCATCCAGTTCTGCGAGTCGCTTGATGTCCCGTTCGCATATCTCCCGCCACTCGGAAATGCTTTTGCCCTTGAGAGTGCTCTCATAGAATGCTCTAGCCCGCGCGTAATTCTTCTCAAGCACCGAGTACCTGTGCGACACATCCGACAACATGGCTTCTCTGTCGTTGAGGACACTTTGAGCCGCCTGCTTTTTCTGGAGGGCCTTACCCCACGATTCTTTGAGGGTTACACGTTTTTCTTCGGCCTGTTCGTACATCGTGAAGCACTTCTGAATCCCAGACAGCCCCGTCCCTAATTTCTCGTCTGATGCATGTTGCTGCAAAAACTTTCTGGCCTCACGCAATGCAACCTCAATCTTCACCAGCTCAATCTGTGAGACCTCGACTCTCTCCACGCACTCCTTGAGTTTCTGTTCTGCCTCCTCGAAATCTTTACGGGCCTGTATGGCGGCTTCCTGCCTGTCAGCGATTTGTTCGTCAAGCGTCCGGACTCTCTGGGCTGTGTTTTCGAGCTTAGTCTGTTCGGTGAGTTTGTCGCGATATTCTGCCTCAATGAGGGTTAGAGCTTCTTCTGCGTTCTGGAGGTCAGTACGTACGGCGATCATGTCGTCACGCAAAGATGACTGTCGGATCTTGGCCTTGTCGCGTTGGATTCGCAGCTCCTTGATGGATTCGTAGATTTCCCCAAGCTCTAGAGCCTTGCCTCCGCGTTCGAGTCTCTGGCGTTGCGGGACAAACAGGGAATTTCTGCGTTCCCAGTCCGTGCGTTTTGCGTCAATGTCCTTGAGGAGTGTCTGAAGACGTAATTCTTCGGCCTTTTGTTCGAGCAATCGCCGTAATTCTTCACAGCGTGTGTTAATGTCGTGTATGTTCATATATAATTATTCTGTCTCTCCTGTCAAATTTCGTTATGTATTATGATTTTGCCATTCCTGCATGTAATTTTTACGTCACCGCACCATTGAAATACAAACCCTCCGCGATTCATGATCAGCCCCACAAATTCATCGCACCTTTTGCGCGCTAATGTCCTGAGTCCGAGTCGTCTTCCTGCCTCACGGATCACTAGTGCTATTTCGTCAGCAGAGAGTTTCCGGAGTTTTTTGGCGTTCAGCGTCAGGGAATAGCCCTCTTGTGATTCTGACTCCCTGCATTCGGTGAAGAGCTTTGCGCTGATTTCGTCCTCATGCTCCCTAACCGGCCTCATGTCCTCCCCAAAACGTGCAAGGTGTTCTACGGCTGATGCGTTGATATTTTGCTCAATGGCCGGCAATAACTTCAGGCGTATGTAGTTGCGTGTATATGCCTCGTCATTGTTGGTGCTGTCCTCGCGCCAAGTGAGTCCCCTGACACGGAGAATCTCCCTGAGAAATTCGCGCCTCATTCCCAGCAATGGCCGGCAAAACTTCACGCCGTCGAGTTCGCTGCATTCCGTCATGCCCACAGCACCCCGAATCCCTGTTCCTCGCAAAATGTTGAACATCACCGTCTCGGCCAAGTCATCCCGATTGTGACCAAGCAACACCGTCCGGACTCCGAGCTTTTTTGCGGAAGAGCATATGCCTTCATGCCGGAGTCTTCTTGCTGCGGACTCTAGTGACTCTCCTTTGTGTCTGGATGTGGGTACGCTCACACCTACGCTCACGAACTCGCACCCTAAACTCTGCGCAAACTTGGCCGTAAATTTTTCGTCCCCGTCAGATTCTTGGCCTCGTATACCGTGATTTATGTGGAGAGCCGTGATTTTCCCTGCGTAGAACTGACTGCACAACCACAACAGAGCAATCGAGTCCCCTCCTCCGGACACAGCCGCGATGATATGTGCCGAGTCGATCCACCCCTGACGTTTTCCGGAATCAGTGAAAGCCTTCCTCAGCACATAGTCCGACAGCTCGAAGGGTATGCTGCTAGTTTTTGGGCTTGGCATTGTAGAGCCGCCTGTAGATCTCAAGATTTGCGCTGACTCTCTGGACGTAGCCGCAAGTCTCCGTGAAAGTTATGCGCTCGATCCAGTGTGCGAGGTCTAGCCTGTCTCCGCCGTCCTTGAGCCATTTTCGGGTGTTGCCTCCGCCAGCGTTGTATGCCGCCATGACGTATTCAGGCCTGCCGAAACTTTTGCCCAGTGTCGCGAGATGTGATGCACCGAGTCTGATGCTGTCGCTCGGGTTGTAGAGGTCATAGCGTGAGAGTCCTGCACGTTTTGCTTCTTCGCGTGCTGTTGCTGGCATGAACTGCATGAGTCCTACTGCCCCCACGTAACTGCGTGCGTCCGGCTTGAATGCGCTCTCCTGCCTCATGATTGCCCACACAAAATTCGGGTCAGTCCCGTACTGTTTTGCTGCTGCGTCCACGATAGGCTTGTAGGGTCTCGGGTAAAGTGCCTCCAAGTCTTGACGGTAAAGGGTAGTCCGTGAAGTCATGAGGTTCTCGATTTGTCGTGCTGACTGGTAAGAATCCTCAAGCCCTAACCAGCGAGCGAGGTGTATAGACCGGTAAAGCTCCCTAGTGCTTGCTTTGGGACGCGATAATTTCACGTATGCGTTGCTGACGAATCCGAACTCCTCAAGATCCGAAGCCTTGAGATTCAGGTCGGGGTTAGTGCCGTTCACAATCTTGATGTCTGGTCCGTGAAGCAGCCCGTAAATCGTGAGGGGGTATTTTCGCCTGAGGAGTGCGAGTGTAGCGTCAGCGTCCTTCACCTGTCCTGCGCGTCTCTGTGCGTGTTCGAGCCAGTAGAGTATTCTTGCGCGTTTGTATGCGGCCACACCGGGAGCGTCACACTGCCTGAAGAGTCTCACAGCTTCGGCGTAATTCCCTGCGTCAATGTTCCTCCAAGCCCGAGCCCACAGTACATTGAACGAGTAATTAGTGTTTGGGAATGACCGGAGTATGTGTGCTTCGTGAGCATCGCGCATTTTGGTGTTGCTTTTGCCGTAGAGATTCACGAGGGACTGCAAAGCTCTTCCCTGAACGTTGCCGCGTCTTTCACGAGCGACTCTTTCGAGGACGTTGATGCACTTGTCCCACATGCCTTTGTCTTTAGCGAGGGCTGCGATTCTGGACACTGAGTTTGCGGCGTAAGAGTTGCCACTGACTGCGAGGCTTCCCCAAAGATTCAGGGCAGTATCGTTATTCTTGAGTCTGGAGTTCGACCACGCGCGATAGTACTGTGCTTTGCGTCCTGATGCGTTTTTGAGCCACTCTAGTGCTGCCTGATTGTTGCCTGCGGAGAACTGGTAGACTCCCATAGCTACGCGTACGTTGTTGCTCGGAGTCGTGATGGTCGAGAGGACTTCTGCGGCTTCCTTGCTGCCTGCCTGAAGGTTGAGGAGCTGGAGTGCGTGGTCTGCGTTTCGTGAGAGCGGCACTAACAGCTTGAGGGTGTAGATTTTGCGTTCGTCTGTGCCTGCGTGTGAGAGCATACGTGTGAGGGCGTTGATGGTGCTGCGGGTGTCCTGCTGGAGGTTGTAGAGCCTGTACTGCGCGAGTGCAACGTAATACTTCAGGTCTGCCGGAGCGGTTTTGTAGAGACTCTCGGAGATGGTGATAGCTTTTTGTGTTTGGCCGAGTCGTTCGTAGCCGAGAACCCTCATCATGTCGGCGTAGGGTTTGACGGAGGCGGGGAAGTTTTTAGCTTGTGACTCTATGATGTTGAGTGCGTCCTGCCAGCGTTCTTGGTAGCGGAAAGCGTTAGCCATGAGTCCGTGATCTCTGGGTGATTTGGTCTTTTGGGTTTTGTACTGCATTTCCAGCTGTGTCCAGTTACGCGCCCAGAACAGATCCCGTAAAGTTGCGGCATATGCATATGAATTTGAGGCAAGCACCAGCAATAATATTAGTGTGCATGAAAATATTCGTTTCATCGTAAAAATACCTGACTCCTTATGTTGAGTAAATGGGGTTGAAAATTTTTGAGTATTATATAATATACGCAAATCATCAACACTTTACCTTTACACGTATACTTATCAAGGAGGAACAAACTCATGAAGAAATGTGTATTGTGGATTCTTGTGGCAGTATTTTTCTGCGCAGTAACGTACGGCGGCTGTGGCGGAAGCAGCAGCAACTTGGCAATCGTAGACCCCGAAGAGTCTGAGCAAGAGTCTCTGCCCACCAATGACGACCCCGTCCCTGAGAGTACCGGCTCAAAAGTGGATCTATCTACGCTCACAAAGCACTATACCGCACAGAGTGGAGATACTCTCACCGGAAGACTCTACCGAGACGATCTATCAATTCATATTGCTGACGGTGCAACTGTTACCCTCAAAGACGTATCCATCGAAAACGGTTCATACGGATACCCACCACGTTATGGCATATATTGCCAGGGCAATGCTACGCTCTTTCTTGAGGGGACTAACGTTGTGAAAGGAGCATCCTTTCAAGGCAGTCGTCGCTCAGGTATTTATGTTAAAGAAGGCAATACCCTGACCATCATGGGCAGCGGCTCACTCACAGCTCAAGGCGACGGCGGTGGTGCTCCAGGCATAGGCGCAGGATACACATTAGACAGAATCACAGGAATGAGTAATACGGACTGCGGAAATATTGTCATTGATGGAGGTACTGTTAACGCGATAGGTGGAGATGGTGCTCCAGGAATCGGTAGTTCTAACGGAACTCACGGCAACATCACCATAACTAACAACGTATCAAGAGTTGCAGTAACTGCGGGGAATTATGCTAAATATAGCATTGGGAGTCTAGACCATCCAGAAAACAGCGGAACTATAACCATCGGCGGAGTTGTAACAGAGCCAACCACTGCCAACCCATTCATTTACGAGCCGTAAACTCACCCCATAAGACAGAAGCATTATCGTGAAAGAGTTCCCCTGTCATGAAGGCGGGGGAATTTTTGTGTGCGAACTTGTCGGACAACACTCCAGACAACGCCCCGTATAGTATAATTCCCCGTAAATCCCAGCATATTCACATAGGAGGAATTTCACAAACATGAATGCTTTTGACGTTCTCAAGGAACGCGGATATTTTGAGTGGTGTACTAACGAAGAAAGACTCTCACAAGTCATGAGCGAAGAAATGATCACCGCATACGTCGGTTTTGACCCCACCGCTGACAGTCTACACGTCGGCCACCTTATTCCACTAATGGCTCTCGGCTGGCTTCAACGCGCAGGACACAGACCCATCGCCCTCGCCGGCGGAGGCACAGGCCTAATCGGAGACCCATCAGGCAAGAGCAAGGAGCGCAACTTGATCACACTTGAGGCAGTAATGCACAACATAGAGGGTGTGAAGAAGCAGCTCACCAAATTCCTGAACTTCGACTGCGGCAAAAACTCCGCACTGCTCCTCAACAATTACGACTGGCTCAGTAAAATATCATTCCTTGATGTCCTGCATGATGTCGGTAAATATTTCTCCATCAACAACTTGATTGCACGCGAGTATATCCGTTCACGTCTCGAAGACCCAGCGAAGGGCATATCCTACACAGAGTTTTCGTACGTGTTACTTCAGGCTATGGATTTCAAGTACCTCAATGAACACTACAACTGTCGTCTGCAAATGGGAGGCAATGACCAGCAGGGGAATCTCTTGGCCGGTTCCGACTACATACGCAGAACTTCAGGAGCAGAGGTCTTCGGCCTCACACAGCCCCTATTACTCACATCATCCGGTACGAAATTCGGCAAGACAGAAGCCGGAGCAGTCTGGCTAGACCCCACAAAAACTAGTCCGTACAAGTTCTATCAGTTCTGGTTCAACACTGACGACCGCGATGTGGAAAAGCTCCTGAAACTCTACACGTTCATTCCGCTGGACGAGATAGCCGCCGTGATGGCAGAGCATAACTCCGCACCGGAGAGACGCACCGCACAAAAACGTCTAGCACTCGAAGTTACCAGCCTAGTACACACACCGGAAACAGCCCAGAGCGTAATCACTGCCAGCGAGATACTTTTCAACCCCAAGATAGATTTTGCGGGTGTCAGCGAAGAGACTTGCGACATGCTCAAGCAGGAAGTACCTTTCACGCAGATTCAGGGTGTGGATTTCCCGGCGGGAGTCGTGGGCTTGATGTCAGCGTCCGGAGCGTGTGAGTCCAACGGTGAGGCAAAGCGCGCAATCCGTCAGGGCGGTGTGTCCGTGAACGGCGTAAAGATCTCCGACGAGAAGGCTGAACTCTCACGTGATACCCTCATCAACGGAAAATACATATTCGTCCGCATTGGCCGCAAGAAATTCCAGATGGCAGAAGTGAGCTAGCTATGCATACGTGTAACTGGTTCGTGTCCAGCTCGGTCAACGGAGTACTTGAGCAGGTGATTCAGGATATGGCCGCCGCGTTACGAAGCCACTCCAAAGATATAGAGCTTAACGTGATAAGCGCAAGGGAGTTCCAGCACAAACCATTCACCTCACTCATCAAGGCAATATGCACCAAACGTGAAATCTGGCACTTGTTCGGGAAAGCTCCTGCATGGTGGCGTATAGTCCGGCTGCATTCACGCACAGTACACACGCTTTTGGAGGGTGATACTTGGGGCGGGTGGCCTTCGAGATTCTTCACTGAGGGGCTGAAATCCGGAGAGGCTGTGATTTTTCCGGTGTTTGATCCGTTAGGCAGCATGAGTCCCGAGAGCGGAAAGGCTGTGTTTTTCCGGGACAAGAAGAATATTCCTGAAGGCGACTATGAAGTCCTCGACATATCCGGAAAGATTTTGCGTCCGGAAGCACTGAGCGGGATATACATTGCTGATGCAGCTACACCACGCGAGGCAATGAGAGCTGGGATTCTCACGATGAGGGGGCTTGCTGTTGCGTCACCGAAGTCCGGCTACGTTGAGGAGATACTCGGCCCGTCAGGATACTTCATTTACGACAGCGACGATGATTTACCCAGAATAATACGCTTGGGCTTGGGCGAAAAAGGCCGACACATGGCAATATCCGCTAGGCACTACCTGAAGTCACGGCGTTCACATGACCGGTGTACTGAATCACTAATCACTCTCTACAGGAAGGTAATAGCCCAATGAGCAGGGCAGCAGTCCGCGCAATAAAGTTCTTCGAGAAAGTTTCAGGCACAGGCTTACGCGGAAAACTCACCGCCAAATTCTTCTCCGGCCTCCTGAAGCTGATTCATCCACGCGCGAAAGTCATAGATGATAACTTGCTGCTTGCTTACCCTCACAGCCCAAAACAGTGGCGCAAGGACATACGCGGTCAAGTGTACGAGAATCTTGCTTGGACTCTGACGGAAGTACTAGCTTTCCAGAGAGACCCGGCACAGGCTTTCCAGTGGGTCAAGAAAGTCCACAACATAGAGATTCTTGATGACGTGATTCATAGCGGCAAGGGTGCGTTGTTCATGACGGGGCATTTCGGGAACTGGGAGCTGTTGGGTAGCTGGACAGCACAATATGCAGCCAAACACGGAAAAGTCTTCAACGTACTGTATCAGGAGCTTCACGATCAGGACATATCCCGCTACATTCATGAGACCAGAGAGCGCGGAAAAATGGCCATGCTCGACAAAAACGCCTCAGTGATGCAGCTGGTGCGTACACTGAAGAAAGGTGCGTATGTGGCATTCCTGAATGACGTTGCCGGAAGCTGGAAGGTGCCTGTGCCATTCATGGGGCATGAAGCTACGAATATGCCGGGGCCTGCTGTGATGGCTATGCTGTCTGGTGTGCCGATAGTGCCTGCGTTCATCTACAGGGATGCTCCATTTGTGCATGAGGTGGAATTTTGTGAGCCGGTGAAGATGCCGGATATGTCTCTGAGTCATGACGAGAGAATGCGGGCGATAATTCTGGAGTGCAATAACGTGTACGAGAGTGTGATACGCAAGAGGCCGGATTTATGGTTCTGGCTGCATAAACGGTGGAGGCCCTAACCAAATGTTACTCACCTGCAATAACGAGAGTGTGATACGTAAGAGACCTTAAGGGGGAAAAAATGTTACTGAGCAAGGATTTCAAGTTTGACGCTGCACATAATCTGATTCACTATCACGGGAAATGCGAGAGGCTTCACGGGCATACGTATAGGCTGCGTGTAGTGGTTGAGGGCTGGCCTGATTCTGAAGGGATGATTATAGACTTCATAGAGCTGAAGAGGATCGTGAAGGAACGAGTAATTTCGAGGCTGGATCATGCGTACATCAACGACATAATCACTCAGCCGAGCGCGGAGAATATAGCCGTGTGGATTTGGCGGGAGATAGAGAGTAGTGTTGCGAGGGAGAACTGCAAGCTGTATGAAGTGCATGTGTGGGAGACTGAGGACAGCTGCGTAACTGTGAGGGCTTCGGATTTGTCATGAAGGACATACAGAAAGAAATAGACACCAGAAATATCCAGATAGACCGTGTAGGAGTCACACGAGTCAGCTACCCGATAATTGCCCTCGATCACGACAACAGGACACAGAGCACAATAGCTTCCGTATCTATGAGCGTAATGCTGCCCAGAGAATACAGAGGCACCCACATGAGCAGATTCATCGAGACGCTGGAGGAATATCACGGCAGAGTCTCACCTGCAAACCTTGAGGCCATAACACGCCGCCTGTGTGAAAAGCTCAACGCCTCCGAGAGTCACGTATGCTTCGAGTTCCCGTACTACTTCCGCAAAAAAGCTCCTGTGTCAGGGATCGAGAGCTTCAGCAAGTGCGACATCACCCTACAGGCCAGCTACAAGGAGGGCGAGTGTTTCGACATGGTAATATCTCTTGGCCTGAACGTGCAGACTCTATGTCCGTGTTCGCGTGAGATATCCAGCTACGGCGCACACAACCAGAGAGCATTAGTGTCGTTGAGTGTCCGGTGTGAGGGTTTGCTGTGGTTTGAGGAGATGATTGCCATGATTGAGGCTTCGGCATCCGCACCGCTGTATACCCTCCTGAAGCGCGAGGACGAAAAATTCATCACTGAGACTGCGTACGAGACTCCCCGATTCGTTGAGGATGTATTGCGTGAACTTGCCGTGAAACTTGACGCGGAAACACGTGTGCTGTGGTACAGGCTGAACGTTACGAGCTACGAGAGCATACACAATCACGACGCATTCGCCGAGATCGAGCGCGACAAACGATGAGTAGCAGAAAAGGTACTCCCCTTCCGTTTAGGCTGGTGCAGTACACGGTGATACTGATCATTTTCGGGATGGGGTACAAAGTTTACGTACTGTGGTACAACACCTACAGGCTATCACACCCGCAAATCATCGAGGCAGTTACGACTAACTACAGCGAGGAGCAGCCGCTGAACGGCATACTTTTGTGGGATGAGCAGTTGATATACGCGCCGAAAACCGGAATCCTGACGTACCCATCACCGCGTCCGAGAATAGTTGCGAAGGACGAGATAGTTGCTGCACTGGATGGGACAGCTGTACGTGCGCCGTATCCTGCGTATTTTTACCCGGGGCTTGACGGCGAAGAAGGCAACTGGGTGTATCCCAAACTGTGGCCGGATTTTGCTCCGTTCCCAGAGTTTCATGATGCAGAGCTTATCGAGAACGGGACATATCTTCAGCGTGGAGAGCCTATCGGAAAATTAGTGCCTCAGCCGCAGACGTTGAGATGCATTGCGTATCTGGACAGCACCCCGTCACTTGAGCGGGCAGTCAGAAACCCAAATGCCCCTGCCATAAGAATCCGGACAGAGCATGACGGGAAGGAGCGCAAAGCTGACGTAGTGACACACAAGTCTGCCGGGCAGAAGATGAAGGTGTACTTGCGTCTGCCGTTTTTCCAGCCGAGTATTCTGCGGTCGAGGAGGTTTACTGCGAGCGTGGTGACTGCCGAGCAGAAAGGTGTGATGGTGCCGGATACTGCTGTGATTACGCGCGCTGGGAAAAATATGGTGTTTGTGGTGCAGGGGAACAGTCCGGAGCTTCGGGAAGTTGAAGGGTTTCCATCGGATGAGGAGACATTTTTTATCGAGAAGGGAGTAGCACCGGGCAACAAGTTAATCCTGAACGCGGACAGTCTGAGCCAGTCAATGGGGGACGAGAATATCAGAATATGGTGATGAACACACGTAACACTCTTTTAGGAACACACGCAATACTCTTTAGGGTACACACGCAATACTCTTTAGGGGAGACACACGCAATACTCTTTAGGGGAGACACACGCAATACTCTTTAGGGTACACACGCAATACT
>JAFTBT010000168.1 GCA_017455085.1 Synergistaceae bacterium | reverse complement strand
GGCTGTCATATCCTTATCGCTCTCGATATTTCCCAGACTGAGATTATTGATGATGTTCTGGTACTCCTGCTCAAGAATGATTCTGTCCTGTGTCGTCAAAATCCTGTGAACTGATACTATCGCCATGTTCAGAGCTAACATTGTGTGCTGAGGGTCATAGATCTCTTCAGCGTGAGCAGCTCCGGACATGAACACAGACAGACATAATGCCGCAAATAATTTTTTCATGCTGCTATTCTCCTTTGATGTTGTGATAGATAAAAGATATTATCATCATATGTTGTAAAATACAGAAAATTTTCATGAGGGGGTAATAACTCTATGGGAATGACAATGACACAAAAGATTCTCGCCAAACACGCGGGTCTTCCTGAAGTTCATGCAGGCCAGCTCATACAGGCTAATCTTGATTTAGTGCTGGGCAACGACATCACCACGCCTGTAGCTATCAACGAGTTCAACGCAGCGGGCTTCGACAGCGTTTTTGACACGCAAAAAATAGTCATGGTTATGGATCACTTCGTCCCGAACAAGGACATCAAATCAGCAACACAATGCAAGCAGTGCAGGATGTTCGCCAAAAGATTCGGCATATTCCACTATTACGATGTCGGCACTATGGGAATCGAACACGCATTGCTCCCCGAACAGGGACTCGTAGCTCCCGGAGAGGCAGTTATCGGTGCGGACTCACACACATGCACTTACGGAGCATTAGGGGCATTCTCGACAGGTGTCGGCTCTACGGACATGGGGGCAGCCATGAAGGCGGGGTATACGTGGTTCAAAGTGCCTGCAGCGATTCGGGTGCGTGTTACCGGCAAAAAGAGGCCGTATGTTTCCGGAAAAGATGTGATTCTGACTCTGATAGGCAGAATCGGTGTAGACGGTGCGCTGTATAAATCGCTTGAGTTCTGCGGAGAAGGACTCTCACAGCTCACTATGGCGGACAGGCTCACGATCTCGAACATGGCCATAGAGGCCGGCGGGAAAAACGGAATCTTTCCTGTTGACGGTATCACAAGGGACTTTCTGAAGGGCAGAGTCACACGCGAATGGACAGCGTACGGCCCAGACCCTGACGCGGAATATGAGCAGACTATAGAGCTGAATCTTGACGATATAGACTGCACCGTAGCATATCCCCACCTTCCCGAAAACGCTCACCCTGCGCGCGAAGGCAGAGAGATTCAGATTGACCAGATAGTTATCGGCTCATGCACCAACGGCAAAATTGAGGACATGGAGGCCGCAGCAAACATCCTCAAGGGGAAACATATAGCCGACGGAGTGAGAGGTATCATCATTCCTGCGACTATGAGCATATACAGGGAATGCATGAAGCGCGGCTACACGGATATATTCCTGGACGCTGGATGTGTGGTGAGTACTCCGACATGCGGGCCGTGCTTGGGCGGATACATGGGGATTCTGGCGGAAGGTGAACGCTGTGTATCGACCACGAACCGGAACTTTGTCGGCAGGATGGGGCATGTCAAGAGCGAAGTATATCTTGCGTCTCCGGCTTTAGCTGCTGCGTCGGGAATCACAGGACATATTTCACACCCGGAGGAGGTTATGTAGATGAGTACTGCACACAAATACGGCGACCATGTAGATACTGACGTAATAATCCCTGCGCGCTACTTGGCCAGCCAGGACGAGAAAGAGTTAGCCTCCCACTGCATGGAGGACATAGACAAAGATTTTCGCAAGA
Source organism: Synergistaceae bacterium (assembly GCA_017455085.1). The sequence goes on along the minus strand of JAFTBT010000168.1, from coordinate 742 downwards.
AGGCCAAGACGGGGGATATTATCGTTGCGGGACTGAATTTCGGGTGCGGGTCGTCTAGGGAACATGCTCCGGTGGCGATAAAGGCATCTGGGATTTCGTGCGTGATAGCGAAGAGTTTTGCGAGGATATTCTACCGGAACGCGATCAACATAGGGCTTGCGATTCTGGAGTGTCCTGAAGCTGCGGAGGGGATTGCTGACGGGGACAGTGTGAGCGTGGATTTTGACACGGGAGTGATCACTGACGAGACGAACGGCAAAACGTATCAGGCCGAGCCGTTTCCGGAGTTCATCAAGAAGATGATAGCTGACGGGGGATTGATGGCCTCCCTGAAGAAAGCGAAGAACTAGCGGATAAAGAAATGGCCTCCCTGTGTGTGGGGAGGCTGTTTTATGTGTGTTGGTTGGTTGTAGGTTGTTGGCTTAGTGATTATGATACGGGTTCAATTTTTCCGGTGGTCAGTGTTACCTTGAACTGATAATCTGTGTCAGCTGTCTTCGTTGTGTCAAATAGTGCAGTAGCTTCCGTAGTAGTTGTTGTTGTTGCATCAGCACCAGTTCCCGTTGTAGTTGTTGTAGTCTTGTAATATTTTCCATAACCTTTTATCTTCATAAGTGCTGTCCTGATTGCGTCCTTCTCCGGGTCTTTGCTGAAATCTACTGTGATTACCCAGTTATCCGGTCCTGTTCCGTCCGGTGTGTACTTGATGACCTTATCATCTGTTCCCGGATTCGCGAAGTCC
>JAFTBT010000167.1 GCA_017455085.1 Synergistaceae bacterium | reverse complement strand
ATATGACCGGACTGGTGAAGATGCGTGAATTGGGGTATCCGGTAATTTTTGACGCAACACACAGCGCACAGCGTCCCGGAGGGCTCGGAGGAATGAGCGGAGGAGACTGGAGATTAGCTTTTCCGCTGGCGAGAGCAGCAGCAGGAGTCGGGATTGACGGAGTTTTTGCGGAGACCCACCCCAACCCTAAGGAGGCACTCAGCGACGGCCCGAACATGATTCCGCTGGGCAGGATGAGCGAATTTCTTGACCAGATACTAGCGATTCACAACATCAGCAAGAATTTCACCGCAGAGAAATATCCCGATGAAGCATAGTGATTCCGAACTCCTAGTGTCTGCACGTGAACTCATGCGCACGGAAGCCAACGAGATACTTTCTGCGTCTGAGCGTCTGAACACCGACATAGTTACCGCAGCAAAGCTCATCCACAAATGCAGAGGCCGTGTAGTCGTTGTAGGTCTGGGCAAATCCGGACACGTCGGCCGCAAAATCTCGGCAACTCTCGCGTCGCTGGGTACACCTTCGTTTTTCCTGCATGCTGCTGAAGCCTCACACGGTGATTTGGGCATGGTCAGGCCTGAAGATGTCGGACTGTTCATCAGCAACAGCGGAGCGTCTTCTGAGGTTGTAGCACTGCTCCCGAACTTCAGGAGGATCGGCGCAAAAATGATCGCCATCACCGGAGCGATGTCCTCACCACTTGCGGAACACGCAGATATTGTTCTGGACGCACACGTAGATTCTGAGGGAGACCCTTTGCAGCTTGCACCAATGAGCAGCACGACTCTGGAGCTGGTTATCGGGGACGCACTCGCAGCAATAGTTACGATTCTTCGGGGGCTTAGGCGTGAGGATTTCGCGATGTTTCACCCGGGCGGAGCACTTGGCCGGAAACTGCTCACACGAGTCCGGGATGTTATGGGGACTGGTGAGAATCTGCCTGTTGTGTGTGAGGGAGTCAGCGTGAAGGATGCACTTTTCGTGATTACCGGCAAAGGCTACGGAGCTGTGTGTGTGGTGGACTTTTCGGGAAGACTTACCGGAATTTTCACGGACGGAGATTTGCGCAGACTAATGGAGAGACTCGGAACTGGAGCATTTGACGCGCTGATTCAGGACGCTATGACGAAGACACCCAAGACCATTTCACCGGATGCACTTGCTGCTGAGGCAGTGAAAATCATGGAGAATAACGAGATCAGTGTACTAGTAGCTGTTGAGGACGGAAAACCTACCGGAATAATCCACATACATGAACTTTTGAGAGCAGGGATAGCATGAAGATTTTGGGAATAATACCCGCAAGATATTCGTCTACGAGATTTCCCGGAAAGCCATTAGCCGACATTCTGGGTAAAACTATGATTCAGAGGGTCTACGAACGCGCAAAGCTGGCCAAGAATCTGTGTGATGTTGTTGTTGCCACTGACGACGCAAGAATCTACGAGTGTGTGGAGTCCTTCGGAGGAAAAGCAGTGATGACGGACTCAGACCTCCCCAACGGAACATCTAGGTGTTGGCAGGCTGTGTGTCTTTTGGGCGGAGATGTTGACGCTGTGATCAATATACAGGGTGATGAACCATTGCTAGACCCAGTAATGATTGATGAGGCTGCTGAACTTTTGGAGGAGTGTTACTGCGTGACGTTGTGCCGTGAATTTCGGGACGGTGAGGACGTGAACAACCCCAACGCCGTTAAAGTGGTGATGTCTCAAGAGGGGTATGCTCTGTATTTTTCGCGGTCAGTGATTCCGTACAAACGCAACGCCTCAACTCTTCCTGTGTATCAGCACATAGGCATATACGGTTACAGTACGGACTTCCTGAAAAAGTATGTATCACTGTCGAATACTCCGCTGAGTGATGCAGAATCGTTAGAGCAGCTTAGGATTCTTGAGGAGGGCTGCAGAATCAGGGTGAAGGTTACGAGTTCAAAGTGTGAGAGCGTGGGAGTAGATACCCCTGAAGATTTGCAGAGAGTGAGGGAGATTCTCAATGCCGAAGTTTGAGCATATAGTAGTGCTGAGTGACGGAATACGCGGACACCTGCACCAGTCGTTAGGGATTGCGCAGTGGCTTGAACGTCTGGGAGGAGGCAGACTCGAAAACCCTGTAGATGTCCCGAATTTCTCAGGCCTGCAAAAGTTGATGAAGCTGAAGCTGTTTGTGCATGGTCTTGCTGTACACGGAGGAGCATATTCCCGTGAGTGGCTGAAGTCTTCCGGAGTCAGTTTCAGGAGCGTAAAGCCCAAGACGTTATTCATCTCTGCGGGAAGTTCTGCAGCACCGTTCTGTTTGGCGTGCGCAAAGGCCACCGGCAACAAGTCCGCAGTCGTGATGACACCTTCGATTCTCGGCACGAAACCCTTCGACTACGCAATCATCCCCGACCACGACAAACATGACCCTAGAGACAGGAACATACTCACAACTTTAGGCGCACCCAATCACATTTACCCTCCGGAGCTTGAGCAGGTAGGAGCAAGATTCTTTGCCGGTAAGGACTTCGGGAACAATAAGGTAGTTGCGGTTTTGGTGGGAGGCTCTGATGCGAACTACAAGCCTTCAGTTTCGTGGGCAGAGGACGCACTCGGATCACTGCGCTACATTGACGGGGTGAAGCTGCTGATCACGACATCACGCCGAACCGGAAAAGCCCTTGACGACAAAATAGAGGACATGTTCAGCGGAGAGTCTTCACTCGGCTACATGCTGATACTCGCGAAAAATCCCAAAGTCAACGCCCTCACCGCAATGATGGGCAGAGCTACGCACGTGATAGTTACGGAAGACTCTGTGTCTATGGTGTCTGAGGCAGTTACTGCGGGATTCAGGGTCGGACTTGTGAGAGTTCCTAGAAGTTCGGACATGGTGAAGCAGTTTTTTGGGAGCGGCCCTAAACGTTTTGATGACATGTTCGACAAGATGAGGCAGAGGAATCTTATCGTTGACTTGGGGAAAACTCCGGACTTCAGAAGTTT
>JAFTBT010000166.1 GCA_017455085.1 Synergistaceae bacterium | reverse complement strand
CTTCAGGCACTCAACGGAAGAGAGCTGAACTATCTCGTAGTGAACCACATGGAGCCTGATCACGCAGGGCTGATTTCGCAGCTATTGACCCGCTGGCCCGGACTGAAATTTATCGGCAACGCTAAGACTGTCCCGATGCTGAAGGGCTATCACGGAATAGAGGACAATATCATAGCCATGAAGGACGGCGACACCCTGGATTTGGGCGGGCATGTGCTGAAGTTCACGACTGTACCGATGCTGCACTGGCCGGAAAGCATGGTAACTTTCGACACAACTACAGGAGTATTATTCTCAAACGACTCATTCGGCGGATTCGGAGCGCACGAGGGCGGAATATTTGACGACCAAAAGAATCCTTCACGCTGGGAAGACGAAATGCTGAGATACTATGCCTGTATTGTGGCTAAATACTCTAATATAGTTCAAGCGGCCTTGAAGAAACTTGCAGGCCTGCCAATCACAAAGATATTCCCTTCGCACGGTACATTATTCCGCGAAGACCCGAAGAAAGTCATTGCTCTTTATGACCGCTGGAGCAAATTCGAGGCAGACCCCGGCGCAGTTATAGTATACGGCTCAATGTACGGCAACACCCGGAAAATGGCTGAAGCTGTCTGCACGGGCTTGGCCGAAGCCGGCGTGAAGGATATTCGGCTCTACGATGCTTCCCGCACAGACCCGTCATATATACTGCGCGACATCTGGAAGTTCAAAGCGTTCGCGCTGCTGTCCTGCACCTACAACACACAGCTTTATCCGTCAATGGAGGCCATTTGCTCGAAACTTCTTAACCGTATGCCCAAAAACAGGCTCATCGGAGTTGCTGGGAGCTATTCGTGGAGCAAGGGAGCTTTGACGGCCTTGCAGGACTATGCGGCCAAGAGCAAGCTGACAGTGATTGACCCTGCCGTTGAAGTGTACGCAGCACCCACAGCCGAAGACCTGAAACTTTGCGCGGAGCTGGGCAAGAATCTCGGTGAGGCCTTAGCATGAGCGAATACGTTACGCGCCCGAAGCGTACAAACGAACTCTGGATCACGGAGTACAGCACCGACAACCTCAAACTCTCTATGCGGGTAAAGGAAGAAATACACTCAGAGAAGACTCCGTATCAAGATATATTAATAGTGGACACGTACGAGTACGGAAGAGTGTTAATGCTTGACGGGGCATATCAGCTCACGGAAAAGGACGAGTTCACTTACTCCGAAATGATGGCGCATGTTCCGCTGTGTGCGCACCCGAATCCGGAAAAGGTGATGATTATCGGCGGAGGAGACGGAGCGATTATGCGGGAAGTCCTGAAGCATGACTGTGTGAAGAAATGCACGCTGATAGACATTGACGCGAGAGTCGTAGAGTGCTCGAAAAAGTACCTGCCTTTTGCGGGGTGTGCCTTCAGCGATCCTAGAGCTGACGTGAAGTGTATGGACGCGATGAAGTATATCCGCGAGACACCAGAACGCTACGATGTCGTGATAGTGGACAGCACAGACCCTGTAGATTTTGCGGCGGGGCTGTTCCGGG
>JAFTBT010000165.1 GCA_017455085.1 Synergistaceae bacterium | reverse complement strand
GTATGGAGCAGTCACGCACACTGAGACCGGGCTTGTGGCTCTGAATTATGGCTGTATCGAAACCAATCCGCATATGTCCTTCACCGAACGCTTATTATTCATTCACAAAGCTCTTCAGGAACAAATCACCCTCTGTAATCCTGATATGATGTCAGTTGAACGGTTATTTTTCGGCAAAAACGTGAAGACCGCTGAATATGTCTATCAGGCACGCGGAGTAATAATGCTCTTGGCCGGAGTGAATAGCCTTCCTGTGATTGAGCCTACACCCACGCGCATAAAGCAGTCTTTGTGCGGGACGATCAAGGCAGATAAGCATACGGTGCAGGACACGATTCGGGAGCTGCTTTCACTGGAGGCGACCCCTAAGCCTGACGATGCGGCTGATGCATTGGCAGCGGCAGTGGTTGGGCTGTCAATTGCGGCACAAAATTTTGATGGGAGTTGAACACGCTGAAATGTCTTGCTGTAGACGGTATGCGCTGATTCATGCAGTGCTGATATTCTTACTTCACGCAAATATCCTTGAGGCTCGTGATATATACGTGAAACTTTCGGGAGCATCGAGCTTCAACATCGGGAGTACCGCCGGAAATCTCACAATGGTAGACGCAGAAGGCAGACTCGCGAATCTCGGAGAATCTGTACACATTTCCGTAGCGAATGGCAATGCTCAAATAAGCAGCTTTTCTTTTCCCCTTCCCATAAGAATCACTAGCGCAGGACTCCTGAAGTTCAACGACAGGACATATCGCGGTTCATTCATGATCACCCAGAAAGCAGGATTACTTAACGCTCTGGATGTCGAGTATTATCTTTGCGGGGTGCTGCCTGCAGAAGTCGGGGCATCTTGGCCGGATGAGGCATTACGCGCTCAGGCCATCACTGCGAGGACGTACGTGCTGCGCCAGAGTCTCAACAGGAGCAAAAAGGGCTATGATGTTGTCGACACGGACGCGGACCAAGTGTATCGCGGAGCAGGCATAGAGACCGAGAAGACCAACAAAGCCGTAGCTAGCACAGCAGGTGAGATTCTGACGTACGGGAAGGAAATTGCGCAGACGTTCTTTCACTCGGACAGCGGAGGACATACAGCGGACATTGCTGACGTTTGGGGGCAGTCAATACCGTACCTGAAGGGAGTCCCTGAAGTTGTGACCTACAAATCTCCTGTGTCGACATGGAACGCAAGACTCTCGGCCTCACAGATTCGGGGAGCTATCACGAAAATCACGGGTACTGATATCGGAGCGATCTCTGCTGTGCAAGTTTCGGAGGTTGACGACGGCGGAAGAGCTATCACGATGACTTTCACGGGAGCGAACGGCACAAAAACCGTCAAGGCCAGCCAGTTCCGTACAGCGACAGATCCCAGAGCCTTCAAGAGTACGATGCTCACGCCTTCAGGAGGTGCCTTCAGAGTCGACAACACAGCCACTCCGAGCGGACTGGTCAGCAGAAAACAGGACGCACAGCCTTCACCGTATGACTTGACGTTTGAGGAGGAGCAGGGTATCGCCAGCATGACGGCAGAAGGAGTTTTCACGACGACGGAGCTTATCGACATGCTCACCAATCCGGAAAAACGAAAGCAGTACTATCAAGCAGGCCTGTCTCGCGCGAAGAAGCCAGCAAAAACTTCGACACCTGCACCCCAAAAAAAGCAGGCTAACAAATACGGGTTTGCTATCGAGAAAAACGGGAACGAGTTTGTATTTTACGGTCGAGGCTGGGGACACGGAGTCGGTATGTGTCAATGGGGAGCTATGGCTATGGCGAAAGAGGGCTATACTGCGGAGAAAATACTCATGCATTATTACCCGGGCACTGCGATAAAGAAGTTCAGGTAATGCGCAGAATATCACACGAAGATTTGTACTCCCTGAGTTCGTATGACTATGCACTTCCGGCGGAGAATATAGCTCAGTTTCCGGCGAGGCCTAGAGATTCGTCGAGGCTGCTAGTGTGGGACGTGAGGGCTGACTCTGTGGAGTGGACGAAGCATTTTCGGGACATCACGGAATTTCTGCGTGAGGGGGACTTGCTGATTCTGAACGATACCCGTGTGATTCCTGCACGTCTCATCGGGAAGAGGGAGTCCGGCGGAAAATGTGAAGTGTTTTTGCTGCGTAACCTGACGGCTGATTTTCTGGAGTGGGAAGCTCTCGTGAAGCCAGCCAGAAAACTACATGCAGGCACAGTGATAGAGATTCAGGGTGTGAGCGCAGAGATACTTGCGGACAGGAGCGAGGGTATTCGTACGGTGAAGTTTGCTCTTCCGGATCGAGAGGCCTTCATGAGATTTCTTGATGGAGCCGGAAATATTCCCCTGCCTCCGTATATTCATGCCGGAAACGAAATGCGGGAGTCGTATCAGACAGTGTTTGCCCGCAATGACGGTTCTGCTGCTGCACCGACAGCGAGTCTGCATTTTACGCCGGAGCTGCTGGGAAAGATTCAGGCGATGGGAGTCGGGATAGGGTATGTGACGTTGCATGTGGGGCTTGGGACGTTCAGGCCGGTGAAGGCTCAGGACATACGGGAGCATGAGATCCACACGGAACACTGTGAGATTCCGGAGGAGACTGCGGCGAAGATTGCGGAGTGTAAGGCGCGTGGAGGAAGGGTGATAGCTTCTGGGACAACAGCGGCTCGGACGTTGGAGACGTTTTGCGGGAAGGCGGGGGAGTGTGATACGGGGCTGTATATTTATCCGGGCTATAGGTTTAGTGTAGTGGATGGGCTGGTCACGAATTTTCACCTGCCTGAAAGTTCACTGATAATGTTGGTGGCGAGTTTTGCGGCGAACTTAGCGGGAAGTTTTGGGCGTGAGGAGGAAATTTTGGGTGAGCTGTTGGGGATATATGAGGAGGCGGCGAGTGATGGGTGGAGATTTTTCTCGTTTGGGGATGCGATGTTGATAGTGTAGGTAGTGAGGTATGGAGGTATGTCGTTTTTGGGTGCGATGCTGATAATGCAACTGGTGGAGTATGCAGGTATGTCGTTTTTGGGTGCGATGCTGATAATGCAACTGGTGGAGTATGCAGGT
>JAFTBT010000164.1 GCA_017455085.1 Synergistaceae bacterium | reverse complement strand
TTCAGGCCAAGCGCGTCAATCAAGCCGTCTCCGTCATCCTCAAGGCTGAAGGTGTTTGCGTCATACTCATACTCAATACTGAGTTCATCGCCGTAATTCGGAAGGCTTCTGCTGGTCAGCTCCGGAGTCAGCCAGTTGAACGTGTAATCCAGAGAGTAATTGTTTTTCGTTGAATCGTAATCGTCTCCAACTGTTCCCGTCCACACAGGCCGCTCGTTAATCGTGAAGGAGTGTGTAGCCTTCAGCACGTCATTTCCTGTAACGCTGCTTGAGGATATTATTTTGTTGCCGTTAGCGTCAAGGATATATTCCCCGTCCTCGTCAGTCTCGTACACAGGCTCAACGTTAAGATTGTAGTAGTTCGTATCCTCTCCGTACTGTACGCTCAATTCTCCCTTCGCAATGGTCATACCGTAATCCTGAAGGCTCAACGTGTCCCGTGAATTTCGGACTCCGGCAAAAGATACACTGTTTCCGTCAGAGTCGGTGTGAGTCAGCGTGTAGCTTGAGCCTACTACAGGGTAATACCATTCATATCCGCCGTCAGAGTCCGGAATCCAATCTACAGTCGGATTGCCGTCGGAGTCCTCTCCGATGTTGAAATCTACTCCCTCGTAGAAAGTCTTTGTGCCTTGAGTTATGGTGTTAGTGCCGGTTGTGAAGTCAAAAGATGCTTTGCTGACGTTGAAATTGTAGCGGTTCTTTGGACGCGTGCCTGTGGATGTGCTGACTTCGCCGTCTTTTGACACCGTAATAGTGTATGTGCCTGAGCTGCTGACATCCTGAGCATTCCACTTTGACCGCTGAACAAGAGTCATGCTGCTTCCGTCGCTGATGAGGTCATAGATTTTTGTGCGTCCGCCCTTCACGACCGTAACGGTGTAGTCTCCTAAGTCAAGAGCAGAGCCGTCATTCATCGAGAAAGCTGCATATCCGTCTTCGTCGCTTATCGTGAATCCGGTGATAGCTTTTCCGTCAGAATCAGCAACAGTAATTGACGTAGTGTTGTCGAACTGCCCAGTATACAGCGGAGGAATCGTAGTGTCTGGGTTCCAGTTGATGACCGCATACCCGAAAGCGTCAGCACTTACCGTGAAATCCGTACCCTCCTCGAAAGTTTCCGAGCCGTCCGAGATTCTGACAGCTGCACCCTCGAATTTCGAGTACAAGGGCATATCAAGAGTACTGTTGAGGTTGATAGCGTCCGAAGCGGAGCGTTGTATTGCGTCCGGCATAGAGAGGACTTCTCCGCCGCCTTCGCCCTTGCCGGTGTATAGCAGGGTCATTGTTGCGTCAGCAGTGGGAGTGTTGATCCACGTGATTTGTGGTGCGCTGTCATCGTCAGCGGTGATTTTGTAGTCAGTGCCGTAAACGTAGGTGTTATTGTCGTCAGAGAGGGTGAAGATTTTTGCCAGAGCAGTATCTATTCTCGCTTGGTACTCTGAAGCGCTCTCAGTGGTTTTCTGTTTCGAGACTCCTGCGTCACTGAGAATCTCCGAATACGTCAGATCTA
>JAFTBT010000163.1 GCA_017455085.1 Synergistaceae bacterium | reverse complement strand
TACATAACAAAAAGACAAGGTTTTATGCTATAATTCTTTCGTCAAAAAGTTTAGCGCATAACCGCTTCTAACGGTCTCCTTGTCTGTGCTAATTATACCACAAGGCAGGCGTGGCGTAAGTAGTTGTGTGCAAAAAATTTTATCTTTTGTCGGGAAGTTGTAGGTAGCGGAAGCAGGCAAACACACTAATCACAAGCATTTAAGGAGGATGAACACACAATGAAGAAATTTCGCAAAGGATTCACTTTATTGGAATTACTTGTAGTAATCGGAGTAATGGGTATCCTGAGTACTACAGCGATGATCGCCGGCCAGGAAGCCACAAACGGAGCAAGAGCAACAACTATCGCCGAAGGTCTGGAGAAAGCAGCAAGCGCGATGATGATGTACTACGCTGATAATGCAGAGGTTATCGCCAAAGAAGGTGCTGAAGCTGCAGACATAGCAACCGGAGCAAATGCATATCTCAAAACCGCAGACGCTCTTGAATCTGGTAATACTGGCGTAGAAGGAAAATATCGCGTAGTGATTAATCCGGCAGAGAAGAAAGCAGCTCAGGAGTGGTGGATAGAGTACACACTGCCAGCAACAGACGTAGACGGTATAGGCCTAATCCTGAAGAACAAGGTTACACGCATGGGACTCACTAGTGATACATCCAGCACTGCATATGATGGTACAGGCGCAACAGTCATGATGAAGGTACGCGGTAAGCTCGCAGCAGCGGCTGACCCTGCCACAGACCCCACCGACCCGTAATGACTTAGCTTATAACCTACAACCAACCAACACACAAAGGAACCTCCCAACACACAGGGAGGCTCTTTCTTCGCCCTACACCCTGTCCGCCATCCCTCCAGCCTTCAACACTTTCACCACATCCCGCACCTCCTGAGATTTCCCCCGCCTCGTGATGAACACAGCATCCTCCGTCTCCACCACAACCAAATCACTAACCCCATTCAGCACCGCCAGCTTCCCCACCGAATGCACAAAGCAGTTCTCGCTCTCCAGCATCACCACTTCACCAACAGCTACATTCCTGTGTTCGTCATGCTCCATCACGTCATCATGCAGCGCATCCCACGACCCAACGTCAGACCATCCCGAATTTACCAGCGGCACAACCGCCACACGTCCAGCACGCTCCATCACGGCCACGTCAAACGCAATATTCTTCATCCCCGCGAATCCCGAACGCACTGCCCCATTCTTGGCCGCATCCCATAATTCTGCATCAGTATGCTCAAGCTCCGAGTACAGGCTTTTAGGCGTGAAGATGAATATCCCTCCGTTCCAGAAATACGACCCGTTCCGCAAATACTCCTGCGCAGTCTTCAGGTCAGGTTTCTCCACGAACTTTTCCGCCTCGTAGTACCCTCCAGAAATAGCTTTGCCCTGCCTGATGTACCCGAAGCCAGTATCCGGACGTGTAGGTGCTATTCCCAGCGTAGCAATATACCCATCACGAGCAGCCCTCACAGCAACTTTCAAGGCCTCCGCAAAAATCTTCGTGTCCCGGATAAATGCATCACTAGGCGCAACAATCATCACGTCATCCTCACTTGCTCCCTGTTGCAGCAACTCTTCGGCCGCAAGCAGAATCGCCGGAGCTGTCCCCCTCGCGCAAGGCTCCTCAATAATTGCGTGTTCAGGGAGATTCTCAGCCCCGAAAATTTTGCTCAGCTGGTCAATCACTAAGTCATGCCATTTCTGCCCGGAGATTACCCGCAAAAACTCCAGCGGCACAACGTTCAGCATTCGTAGAGCAGTATTCTGGAGGAGTGTTTTTTCACCGTGAAGGGCTATGAACTGTTTGGGGAAGTTCTCCCGTGAAAGCGGCCACAGTCTCGTCCCGCTGCCCCCGCTGAGAATCAATGCGTATGTGTTGCTCATCTGCTATTCACCTGCGACTGAGTCCCTAGCTTGAGCATCTGTGTAATGCTGGTTGAGAGCAACGGTATCGGGTCTACAAACTGACCTCCGAGTACTAGGCTGTAATGCAGGTGCGGCCCTGTAACTCTGCCTGTAGCTCCGGATTTTGCGACTACCTGACCTTTTGCGACACGTTCGCCCTTTTTCACGTTGATCTCGCTCAGGTGAAAGAACACAGTGATTACTCCGTTGCCAGAGTCTATATACACGCTGCCTCCCGCGTAGTAGTGAAACCCCGTCAGGACTACCGTACCCGCAAACGGTGCGCGGACTTTTGTGCCTGTTACTGCCCGTAAATCTGCTCCGTTGTGGCCTGCTCTGGGCTGTCCGTTGTAGATTCTCTGCTTGCCGTAGCTGCTCGTGAGAGTGATGTTGCTCAGCGGCGGCTGTGGCGGAGTCGTCCAGCGTCTGAGTGGAGTCATTGTGCGGAGGGCTGTGCTGATGAGCTGCTGTTCTGAGCGTATACGGTTGAGTTCTTTCTTTGGAGGATTGACCATTTTGGGGTTGACATGAAGTTCTTCCTTAGGGTAGTCGTGAGTCCTGAGGCGAATATTTCCGGAAGCCTTGTACCTTTTGCCGCCCTGTACGAACTCGAAAAGTATCGGGTATGTTCCTGGTTTGACGTTGCGGACATCAGAGCCGAGAAGCCCATAGGAGATTTTCCCTGCGCCTCCCTGCTCAACGTTGAGGGATATAGTACGGTTCATCCATGTGACTACGGGCTGTGAGTAGTCTGCGGTTGATGTGATGGACACTGCGAAGGCTTGGCCTATGTCCCAGCTTGCGGGGAAATTCACCCATGAAGAGGCTTGTGCAGTTATGGGAGTTAGGGTTATGAACAGCAATAGCAGCAAGATTTTTCTGGTTCTCAAATCATTACACTCCTGATTTATAGTTTGCTGATGAGTCTGATGATTAGGCCTGCAAGTTTTTCGGAAGTATCAGCCATAGTGTCAAGTACTTCCTGTTCGGTTAGGGTCTTGTTTTCCTCGATTCCTGCGGCCATGTTCGCAGCACAAGACAGCCCTACGACTCTCATACCCATAGCGTTGGCAGTAATCACTTCCGGAACTGTGGACATCCCGACCAGATCCGCACCCAGTGTCCTCAACATACGAATCTCTGCCGGTGTCTCGTACGAAGGCCCCATCAGTGCAGCATACACTCCCTGTTTCAGCCCGAAGGAGTCCAGAATCGCGAGTATATCCCTGTCGTAAGTGTGGGACATGTCGGGGAATCTGACGTTCCAGCGGTCGTCATTAGGGCCGATTAATGGATTAGCTCCCATAAGATTGATGTGGTCGCGTATGGCTATGATCTCTCCGGTTGAATAGCTGGTGTTGATTGCGCCTGAAGCGTTCGTAGCAATGTAGTACTTCACTCCGAGCATTCCGAGTACTCTTGTTGGGAAAGTTACTGCCTTCATTGAGTAGCCTTCGTAGTAGTGTACTCTGCCCTGAAGGATGATGACGGGACGGGCTGAGATTGTGCCGAATATGATTTTTCCTGCATGACCCGGAGCAGTGGATTTCGGCCAGTGTGGGATGTCTTGAACGTCTATAGTAGTTTTGTGGTCTGCCATGTCGGCGATGAGGCCTAGACCTGAACCGGCGACTATAGCGATTTCTGGGGGAGTGGTGATGAATTTCCGCAGGTAGTTTACAGAGTCTAGAGCGTCTTCATAGTTGTAGCTGGACATAAAGATTACTGCCTCCTAATCTCAACGAAGATAGTGATGTATTTTGCATACAGAGAAGAGTTTACTGTTGCTGCTGTAACCAACATATACACATCACATAAAACTTAATGCCTTCGTTATGAGCGATAGTAGTTATGGAATTTATGCCGTATTCTAGCATAATGATTTGCCCGAAAAGCTACAGGCAATACTGAATTTTCGCGGAGGCAGCAGAATCTCAGAGGCCAAGATAGTCATTCATGAAGTTCTGGTATTCGTCATAAGCATTGAAGGCTATGGATGCGGTGCGGAATGCAGCACACCTTTCGGCGAACCTGTAGACACTGAAGTGAAGATCATCACGCATACGGCATCAGGTGGATTCACTGCGGGGCGGCCAAGAATCCTGTATGTCGAAAGCACTGCGAATCTGTTTACGGCTCATGACCTGCGCAAGGGAGGAGCAGGCAGTTTTTGCCTAAGCGTTTTTTGGCGATGAGGAGCCCGCGGAGTCCGCTGGAGGATATGTAGCTGACGTTGTGGAAGTCGAGAATGAGGGTGTTTGTGTCAGAGATTGCGGAGTGAAGAGCCTGATGAAGTATCTGCGCAGATGACGTATCGATTCTGCCTGAGATGTGGATAGTGTTCGCTTCACGTTTGGTGATGAAAGTGTAATATAATCTTGCCTGAAAAATTTCGCAAACAGGGGGAAAAACTTACTATGTCAGCAAAACAGGACAGAGCTGTAGAACTCAAGAACAGGACCGGCGACGCACACTACAATTGCGCTCAGGCGGTGGCGTGTGTATTTTCGGAAGAGACCGGACTTAGTGAGGAGACACTCCGGAAGATGGGAGCATGTTTCGGCTTGGGAATGGGAACGATGGAGGCGACATGCGGTGCGTTGTGCGGTGCGCAGATGGTGCAGGGACTCGTGATGTTCGATGGGAAAAATCTCCGGGACAAAGCGAAGGAGATGTATAAGGCCTTCACGGGAAAGTGCGGGGGGTCTCTGTGCAGGGAACTCAAGGGAGTCGGGACGGGCAAGGTATTGTGTTCGTGCGATGACTGTGTGCGGAATGCTGTAGAGATTCTGGAGGAGAGGATATAGACGGCAGAAAGCAGTGTTTGAGAGAATGGGAAGCTGTATTTTTGTGGAGACGATATGCTAGAATTTAGTGCAAAATCCAGAAAGGAGCTTAACACGTAAATAATGGATGAGAATAATTCACTGTCCACGCCAATCCAGACCATAATTATCCCCACATGGAATCAGAAACGTATGCTTTTGGAGGCAATAGATAGCTGCCTGAAACAGAGCCAGAAGAGCATTGAAGTCATTGTGTTTGATGACGGCTCGACTGACGGCACGGATGAACTCATGAAGACCGTCACGGATGAGCGAGTGCATTACTTCCGGAGCGAGAAGAACGTAGGAGGAGGGCGGCGTTTTGGTTTGGATCGAGCGCGCGGAAAGTACATTACATTTCTTGACCACGATGACTATTACACGGATTATGATTTTTTCGCGAAGGCCGTCAAGATTTTGGACGAACACGAGAACGATGAAGTACCTATTGCATTTCTTGGAGCCAGTTCTGTATTACTGAACGAAATATCACGCAAGAGCATTGTTTGTGATGTTGGCAATTCAGGCAGAGTTAGGGGGCTAGACTTTCTTATTGACCCTTACAAGTACCCTAAGCCGAATTCAGTTTTCCCCACAGTTTTCAGGGCTGACATACTGAGAAAAATAGATTTCGATAAGTACAGTATGGGAGATATATTCTTGTACATGCTAAGTGCGCTTTATGGTGATGTATGGTATTTGCCCGATGTTATAGGTGTCTGGAGGCGGCACGGCGCAAATGAATTGTCAGGTGTCAAGAATAATCCTGAATACGACAAGAGAATCCCCGCAGCCAAAATTAAAGGCACGAGAACTTGGCTGTTTATACGTGACAATCTTTACAAACACTACAGCAAACTAAAAGTAGACCTATGGTTCGCTGAAAGAATGGCTATGATTTTCTGGGGACAGGCTCTCCACCATAAAGGCTTAAGCGGCTTAAAGAAAAGGCTGAAATATGAAGCGGATATATTTAAGGCGGCTGGTTTTATGCCTGCATTCTGGGTTATGTTCCCGTTAAGGCGCATATATGCTATTGTGCGCGGCTCTCTGAGCGAAATTACTCCTCTTCGGGCAGTCTATAGGTTCTTCAAGTACAGGCTCAGGGGCAAACCTTACCCAGATTTTCCCGGATATTAGCGTCTGTTAGTCGTCCGGCCGGGCAATGGCTTAGTGATGATCTTCTGCCACAGCGAAATATACTGCTCGTGCAAAAACGAAGGGTAATCACTATCCAGACTCGGCCTCACCCAGTGAAACACATCGCTCCTCCCCGCCAGAAACTTTTTCAGTGCAGGAGGAGTGTCGTCATCCATGAGGGTAGTGATATTCTTGGCCTTGTTCTCGTCCAGATACTCACGCAGTCCCGCAAAATTCCCCTTCTCCCAGTTCTCCAGCCCCTCAGGCCGCACAACTTTGCACCCCGCCGCCTGAAGCAATATCCCTGCCGAGCCGCTCATGTCGCACACAGTCACGTCCTTCAGCACTTGGCCGACAAGAATCGAACTCGACATCCTCGCCTGAAACTCCGCTAGTCTTCTCTGGTAGTACGGGTAATTCTGAGAATCCCATTCCGACAATGCCGCCAACACTCTCTGTGCCACAAACGGAATCACTGACGGATCCGCCAGAGCATTCATCTTTGCAGGGAAAGGCGAGTACAGACACTTCACCATACTCTCCGCAAATTTTCTCCTACCTCCGAATATTCCTGCATCATTCGCATCATTCTCATCAAGAGCGATAATCCTCGTACCTTCCGGAAGCTCCCGCAAAGTCCTTCCGCGTTCGGCCAAGACCAAATCTCCCTTGTCGTTCCAGATTCTCAATGGGGTAACACTGACTTCCGGCCCTCCGATAAACGAAACAAGCAGCGCAAGCCACGGATGACTCACCGCAATATTCAGCTTGTCATCACACCAGCCTGCACTGCCTGCAAAAATCATCACGCCGACAATCAGCGCAACAAACTTTTTCATTTCCGCCTAATCCCCAAATTTAGCCCTCAGGTCTTCAAGCACTAAGGCAGCTACTTTTGCTTCAGCACCTTTGCGTGTGGTGTCGCTCTCCGTGTGGTCGAAACCCGACAAGTACAGCCTAGCCGTGAACGTCGGAGCATGTGAAGGCCCCGTAACACTGACCAGTTCGTATTTCGGGAGGGGCATACCGCGAGCCTGAAGCCACATCTGAAGCTCTAGCTTGGGGTCAGCTTTTGCGCCCTGTTCTTCTGCATCGTTCAGGAAAAGTTTCTTGATGACTCTTTCTGCCGGAGCGAGTCCACCATCAAGACATATCGCACCGATCAGTGCCTCCATAGCGTTCGCGCATATAGATTTGGGCAGTGAATCCGACTTCATGGCGTGTCCGTGCAGCAGCAAGTACGGGATATTCAGGGCTTGTGCCTTGCGGTAAAGTGAGTCGGCCTTCACGAGTTCTGCGCGCATTCTTGTGAGTTCGCCCTCGTTAGCGTCAGGGTACATCTTGAACAGAGATCTGCTCACTATGAACTCAAGCACAGCGTCCCCGAAAAATTCCAGCCTCTCGTTGTTGTAGAACAGCCCGTATTCATGAGCATATGACGAATGGCACAATGCCTCCTCGAGAATCGTCCTGTTGTCGAACGTGTAGCCTATGGTCTTCTCCAGAACTGCAATATCCCTGTCGTCAATGACAGCCCTTTTTCTGCGCGGGCCGTGTTCCTCGTCAAATGCCTGCATAGCGTTCGAACCCCAAAACTCCGTTGTGTCCGCCGAAACCGAAGCTGTTCACCAAGAGTCTATCTACTTTCCGATTTACGCCTGCACCTGTAGAAATATTTATGTCGCATTCAGGATCAGGAGTCTCGTAATTCAGCGTGGGATGAATATAGCCCTCCTCGATTGCCTGAAGTGACGCGATGACCTCAAGGCCTCCGGCAGCTCCCAAACAGTGGCCTATCATGGATTTTGTTGACGTAACGGTGATATTTTTGGCGTGTTCACCGAAAACATGATTAATCATTCCGGCTTCCATCTTGTCGTTGAGGCCTGTGGAAGTTCCGTGTGCGTTGATGTAGTCGACCTGACTCAAATCCCAGCCCGACATTTTCAGAGCCTTGTGTGTGGCGAAAGCAGCTCCCTTCGCTTCGGGGTCTGGTGCGGTGATGTGGCCGGCGTCACACGAAGTTCCGTAGCCCGTGAACTCCGCGTAGATATGCGCTCCCCGTGCAAGAGCATGCTCCAGTTCCTCAAGCACTACGACTCCTGCACCCTCACCCATCACGAAACCGTCCCTGTTGAGGTCGAACGGTCTGCTTGCGTGTTCGGGGTCATCGTTACGAGTTGATAGTGCCTTCATGGACGCGAAACCTGCGATTGCGATCGTGCGTAAGGCTGCCTCAGTTCCGCCGGAGACTATCACGTCAGCGTCATCACGAATTATTGCGTGGTATGCTTCGCCCATCGAGTGCAGTGACGTAGCGCATGCAGTTACTACGCAGAGATTCGGGCCTTTTGCACCGAGAACTATTGCGACGTACGCGGTGGACATGTTCGAGATCATCATGGGGATGAAGTACGGGCTGACACGTTTCGAGCCTTTGTCACGCATAATCTGGAAATTGTTGAACGAGGTCTCTATGCCTCCCTGTCCTGTGCCGATATACACTCCCAATCTGTAGGGGTCTATGCTGCTCAGGTCAAGGCCTGAATCCTCAACAGCTAACTTTGCGGCGGCGACTGCAAACTGAATTGCGCGGTCTGAACGTTTGGCTTCTTTGCCGGGCATGAATGCGCTGGGGTCAAAATTCTTGATCTCTGCTCCGAAAGTTACGGGGCAGTCTCCCAAGTCAAAAGTGGTGATGTGAGATATTCCGTTTTTGCCGTCATGCAAGGCCTGCCAGTAATCTTTTTTCCCAAGTGCTATGGGACTCACTGGGCCTAAGCCTGTAACGACTACTCTGCGTTTTTTGGTGGTTGTCAAGTTTTTCACGCTCCTCTATAACAAAACAGGAGGACAGAACTATATCGTGTCTATCCCCCTGATAAAATGGTCTCAGGTTATGTACAGCCTGATTACTCGTCCACGCCGATTTTGCTCAACGTGTAATTCATAGCCTCACCGACTGAAGTCAATTTCTCTGCGTCCTCGTCAGGAATCTCGATGTCAAATTCCTCCTCGATTCCCATGATCAGCTCCACTATGTCCAGCGAGTCAGCTCCGAGATCCTCAACAAAGTTCTTTTCAGGAGTAACCTGATCTGCTTCAACGTCAAGGCGATCCGACACTATAGCTTTCAGTTTTGCAACAACTTCTTCTTTGGTCATGTTCTTCACCTCCCTTCAGGGGTATTCGCTGCTGAATATACTTAGCACATAGTCATTCCGCCGTCAACTGCAAGCGTTTGACCAGTGATGTATGAGCTTTCTTCCCTTGCGAAAAACGCAACTGCTCTTGCTACGTCCTCAGGGCTTCCCATTTTTCCGGCAGGTATCGTCTTCAGGATGCCCTCTTTCACTTCCGGCTTAAGCACTCCCGTCATGTCCGTCTCTATGAATCCCGGAGCTATAGCGTTCGCCGTGATGCCTCTGGCCGCGTACTCTCTGGCAACTGATTTCGTGAAGCCGATAATTCCCGCTTTCGAGGCCGAATAGTTCGCCTGCCCTGCGTTTCCTGTGAGACCCACTACTGACGCAATATTGATGATTCTTCCGTAACGAGCTTTCGCCATGTCCCTGATTGCTGCCTGCGTACAGTAAAAACATGCATTCAGGTTAGCGTTTATGACTGCCTGCCAGTCTTCAGGCTTCATCCTCATCAACAGGTTATCGCGGGTGATTCCTGCATTGTTTACGAGAACGCTTACTGCTCCCATTGAGGCCTTGATCTCCGCAAACATACTCGTAACATCGTCAAGACTGCTAACATCAGCTTGAAATGCCTCTGCCTTCACGCCCATAGCCTGAAGTTCCGCACACAGACTCTCTGCGTGTTCCTTGCTCCTGCTGTAATTCACAGCCACGTCAAAGCCGTTTTTGCCAAGCTCTAGAGCTATTGCCCTGCCGATTCCTCTTCCTGCTCCGGTAACTAGTGCAAGCACTCCCGAATCACCTCCAAAGTCTGCGGAGTCCCTCCTGCCTTTATGTTCATGCCCTTCTTGCAGCGTTTTATGAGTCCGGAAAGAACTTCACCCGGGCCAAGTTCATAATACGTGTCAATCTTCAGGGTATCAGCCATATACATTACGGACTCTTCCCACAGTACGGGGCTGAACGTCTGACGGTAAAGGCTGTCTCTAATATTCTCAGGCATGTTTACGGGATTTGCATTTACGTTAGCGATAATATCATACTTTGCGGGATTCCACGAAACTTTTTCGAACTCTAGTCGCAATTTTTCGGCAGCAGGCTTCATGAATTTGCTGTGGAACGGTGCAGACACATTCAGCTTCACGGCCTTTTTTGCCCCGTAAGTCTTCGCGGACTCTATAGCCTTGTCGATGTACTCACTCAATCCGGAAATTACTACTTGACCGGGTGAATTGAAGTTAGCGGGGGAAATCTCGCCATCAGGAGCGACTCCGTCACACAGCTTTTTCACTCCTTCAGCGTCAAGGCCAAGCACCGCAGCCATAGCCCCGACTCCCTCAGGTACAGCCTCCTGCATGAAGATCCCTCTGTTGCGCACAAGCCTCACAGCATCAGCGAACTCAAGCACTCCTGACGCGACAAGAGCCGTGTATTCACCGAGACTATGCCCAGCCACACACGAAGGCTCAAGACTCGCGCCAAGCTCTCCGGCCAATGCCCTCAACGCCGCAATGCTCACGGTCATAATCGCAGGCTGTGAGTTTTTCGTGAGGGTAAGTTCTGACTCTTCGCCCTCGAAAATCATGCGGGTAAAGTGTTCAGAGAGTGCATCATCAGCTTCATCAAACACTGCTTTTGCGCTGGGGAACGCCTCGAAAAGCTCACGCCCCATCCCGATTTTCTGCGCACCCTGTCCGGGAAAAACCAGTGCATACATTTACGCCTTCACCTCGCCCACACGTGCTAACACTTTTTCTGCGTCACTAAACATGTTCGCAATAATTGTCTTGGCCGGAAGAATCTCGTTGACCATCGCAGCGCTCTGCCCAGCCATGAGTGATCCCCAATCCGTATCGCCGTCAACTACTGCAGCCCGGAGCTTGCCGGTACCTAATGCCTCGATCTCGCTTGCGGGTGCACGTTCGGACTCGAGACGCTCAAATTCTGCGGTGAGTTTGTTGCGCAGACACCTCACAGGATGCCCCAGACTCTGGCCGGTGATCGCTGTACTTCTGTCCTTAGCGGCTAACACTGCATGTTTATAGTTCTCGTGTACGGTGCATTCCTCACAGCAAATGAATCTAGTACCTACCTGCACGCCCTCAGCACCAAGTGCAAACGCAGCTACTATGCCTCTTCCGTCAGCTACACCTCCTGCACACACAACAGGTATCTTCACGGCTTGAGCTATCTGCGGAGTCAGCACCATAGTCGTCAGCTCTCCGATGTGTCCTCCTGCCTCCATGCCCTCAGCTACAACTGCGTCCGCACCCTGTTTCTCGACACGTCTTGCCTGCGTCACCGAAGCCACCACAGGAATCACGATAGTACCTAACGGCTTGAGACGCTCTAACACTTTTCCGGGACTGCCTGCACCTGTCGTAACTACTGGGACTCTCTGGCGGGCTGCAACCTCAAGTGCTGCGTCTGCTGTCGGGGACATGAGCATAATGTTTAACCCGAAAGGTCGCCCGGGCTGAATCATGCTCTTTGCTTTGAGAATCTCCTGCTCCAGAATCTCGGGGGGAGTGTTCGCTGCGGCAATGACTCCGAGTCCGCCTCCGTTACTCACTGCTGAAGCAAGCTCGGCATTCGCAACCCACGCCATTCCGCCCTGTATTAACGGGTATTGTGTTCCCAATAATTTACACAGTCTGTTATCTTCTCTCAGTAACATATATTCTTGTTCACCTCTCTATATTTCTCTGTTGATCTGAGCTGTTCCGTCCTCAGCTATGTATTTTCTTGCGGCTGATATTGCGCTGACTATTGCGGGAGCTTTTGAGCGGCCATGAGCCTTAAGCACTGCACCCTTCACGCCTAGCAATGGAGTCCCGCCGTATTTCTCGTAGCTGAATCTCGCGAGCAGCCTCTTCACCGTCGGGAGCATGAGCAGCATTCCGGCCTTTGCCATGAGGGATTTGCTGACTTCCTCCTTGAGCATAGTCTTCAAGCCCTGAATGAGTCCTTCGCCGAGCTTGAGGGCAATATTTCCGTTGAAGCCGTCGCACACAACTACGTCCGCTTTTCCGAAAAACACTTCATTTCCCTCGATATACCCCTGAAAGTTCAGGTTGTCCTTTGCCTCCAAGAGTTCACGAGCTGCCAGAACAGTATCATCACCCTTGATATCCTCGCTGCCGTTTGAGAGCAGTTTGACCTCTGGATTCGCGACACCGAGAATCTTCCGTGAGTAGACACTGCCCATCGTGGCGAACTGCAGCAAATTTTCGGGCTTGCACCTGACCGTAGCACCCACATCCAGCGTGAAGGCTACCCCTCCCATTGACGGAATGGGCACACCGAGTGCGGGCCTGTCGATTCCCTCAATGCGTCCGACAACGAGAACACCTCCGGCAACGATCGCGCCGGTACTCCCTGCGGAAATACAGCCCTGTGCATCGCCGCGCCTCACCATCTCCATAGCTACGCGCATACTTGAGTGCTTTTTCTTCCTGATGGCGTTTGCTGGGTGTTCGTCAGGGTCAATAAATTCTTCTGCGTGTTCGATATGTATTCTTGGGTGTGAACATGAACAGGCTTTTATGCGTTCGGTGTCTCCGGTAAGGACTATCTCTATGTCGTCGAACTTCTTGCAGGCCTCGAGAGCTCCGGCGCAAATTTCTGCGGGTGCGTTGTCTCCTCCCATAGCATCGAGGGCAATCGTGATGTTGTTGTTCAAGTCTTTCACCTCCCTTCAAGCTATGATTTCTATGATGAATCTTCCTACAAAAATTTCCTTGTCCCCGACACTCGTACGGACACTGACGATTTTCCGTCCCTCATGATTCACGCCGACCTTTGCACGTGCGACCAGAATATCCCCAACGTGAGCATGACCCTTGTATTCTCCGCGCATGGACTCGATGATGACGCTTGCAGCATTGATTGCGGCGACGGCTATAGAGCTTGCCTGTGAATACACATAGTTATCGCTGACTATGTCCGTGAACCTGAAGGCCATATCTTTGGCTGTCTTGAGAATCGACAACGCCCATTTGTCGGGCTCAAGCTCCAGTAATTCGCCGATGACTTCAGCGGGACTGAGGGACTGCAATTTGCTGATAGCGTTTTGTGCCATTGTGCGGAGACGTTCACGGAGTTCTGGGATGCCCATAAGTGCGCGGTCGAGCCTGACGGTGGAGACGCTGACATTCAGACGTGAAGCGAGTTCGTGGTCTGTGATCATGGGTTCGGACGACAGAATAGAGTTGATTTTGTCGTGCCGAGAGAGTCTGTCGGGTTTAGCTTTTAGCACCTGATGTTAATACCTCATTACAAAACTGGGAAATTGCGTGAAAGTATATGTTGTGATTCTATCTGCGTCAAGACACAAAAATAGGGAGACAGATATTTTTACCTGCTCCCTGTATGAACTGGATTAAGCTATTGTGAGTCCAAGCGAATTTGCGATATTCCTGATAGCATCTTCTGAGAGCCTGCTGATCTTCTGTATCGCCGAAAGAGGATAGTTATCCTTCAGCATGTCAGAGGCTACACGCTGTTTTTCTTCACTGATGCCTTCTGCAAGACCTTCTTCGCGTCCGGCAGCAAGTCCTTCTTCGCGTCCGGCAGCAAGTCCTTCTGCGCGTCCGGCAGCAAGACCTTCTTCGCGTCCGGCAGCAAGTCCTTCTGCGCGTCCAGCAACAAGTCCTTCTACACGACCTTCCGCATGACCTTCCGCAAAACCGTCCTCCATACCCTCCTTACGGGCATACTGATACGCCTTCTCAGCATCCCATTCCGCAATAATCATCCCTTTCACCTCCGCTCTGTGCTGTACAAGAAACTTCTTCAGCTCGAAATCGTCAGGCATCTCATCAATCGCTGCATCTACTGCCGACTCAAGATTACCCATGACCCGATTATGTTTCCTTATCATGTCGATGAGACTCGCATACTCATTCATAGCACTGCATGCATCCATCAACGCCATATTGTGCCCGTAATTCACATTCACAAGCCTAACTTTCAGCTCTAGATCAGCATCACTATTTCCGGTTATGTATGCGTCACTCAGCTTCAGTATAGACTCCTCCGGCTGTTTCTCCGTGCCGTTGTAGAAACATACACACTTAGGCTCAGGGATCCTCACCAGTTTATGACCGTATATATAGGTCTCACTGCCGACAAGGTATTTCTCCAGCAGGTGCGCCAAATACAGATATATCCTCAGCGGCATATTTGGGTTGTACGTTGACTGATGCTCCCAAATATTTATCGTGAACGCTACGATAAACGATACATCGTTCTTCATGCCCATATATACAGCGTCTTCTATGGTGTTGAACTCTATATCGTCAGGGTTCGTGTAGTGTGAGTCGTTCAGCGCGTTATACAGGCTCAGAGTCCATTCTTTGTGTTCCGGATTGCCGAATACAAACTTGAACAATCTATCCTTGTGCTTCTCATTAGTGATCAGCAAAAATTACACCTCCCACCCATATTACAAAACTGGAAATTGCGTGAAAGTATATGTTGTGATTCTTTCTACGTCAAGGCAGTTTTTCTTATCACACCACATGCGGGAAAATCTCTCACTACAGCGCGTCAAAGCTATGACAGCTCACACCACACACTAGAAAGATTCTCTCATTACAAAACGTCAAGACATGAAAAAAAGCAGGGTTCATTCTTATGCACAGCTCAGAGAACGAAAACCTGCCCTATATTGTGAACTCAGCGATATATACTCGCTATTTAGTGAGTAGCTTTGAGGTACTGAAGATCTCCATACCAGTATGATGCAGTAGTGCCTCCGTCAATCAGAAAGTCGCTGCCAGAAATCCAGCGGCCTTTTTCGCTCATCAGGAACGCCGCCAAGTCGCCGACCTCATCCGGACTGCCTGCTCTGCCTGCCGGACAAAGACTCAGCATTTTTCTGTAGCCCTCACCTCTTGGGCCGTGAAGTTCGTCGTTCGCCAGCGGAGTGATGATTATTCCTGGACTGATTGAGTTCACAGTTGCGCCGCGTTTTCCCCAGCGTGTGGCCTCATACATTACACGCAGGACATTACAGCGTTTGGAGTACTGATATGCTTTGAGGGTGTCAGTGATTGCAGCGATAAACGGCAGAGTCAGAAGCTCATTCACTGGAGAAGCTGCGAGCTGTGAATTTTCCTGTTCACTCAGCGCGGGGAGTCTATGCCCAGACTGCGAAGAGATCACTATTCCCGATCCGCCCTCAGCAATAATTTTCCCGAATTCCTCAAGCAATACAGCAGTCCCATACAGATCCACCCTCAAAATGTCCTGCACTGATGCTTGAGACGGCGAGACCCCTGCGGCGTTGACGAGGTGCTTGACCGTTCCGAAGCCCTGTGCGTGTTCGGCTAGTGCAAGTATATCCTCACGAGACCCCAGATTTACGGCGATGGTGCTGGTCTCAAAACCTGCGTCCTCAAGAATATGCGCGGTCTTGTCTGCGTTTTCCTGCTTGAGGTCAGCGAGTACTATGTGTTTTCCTGCGCCGACCCTGCGGATTATTGCTTGCCCGATTGAGCCGGTGCCTAGTAATACAGCTACGTCTTTGCTCATCATTTACACTCCTCCTATAATCTTGGCCGGGATTCCAACGGCTATACAGTTATCCGGCACGTCATGAGTTACTACCGAGCCAGTACCTACAATTGCGTTCTCACCTATCGTAACGCCCGGAAGGATATTCACCCTTGCTCCGATCCACGCATTCCGCTTGATGTGTATGGATTTCGTCATGATGACCCGGATATTTTTCGGCTCGTGATTCACCGTAAAGAGTCCCACTTCAGGCCCGAACATCACGCCGTCCTCGACAATTATTGTGCCAATGGACATAGCAGTAAGCCCGTGATTGGCGAAGACGTTTTTACCGAGCTTCATGCAGCAGGCTATATCCACCTGAAACGGAGGAGTCAGAAACGTACCTTCAGGGAGTTCCCCGCAGAATAGCTCTCTTTCCAGCGCAATGATACTCTCTCTGTCGTCAGGATCAGTCTGGTTGATTCTCCAGCAAAGATGACGGCACCGCTTCATTTCGCCGTGAGCTTCCCGCAAGTAATCTTCATTGCGGATGTCGTAGGCTATACCGTTGCGCAGATACTCGAATACGCTCATGTTCCACTAAAACGCGTGCTGTTTGGTGTGAGCTACATACGGAGCTTCCAGAGCGGCGATCTCCTCATCACTGAGGACTATATCCACTGCGGAGGCTGCTTCTTCCACGTGCTTGACGCTTGTAGTCCCGACCACAGGCGAGCAGATGAACGGCTTACTGAGCATCCACGCTAATGCTTCCTGCGCCATAGAGCGGCCATTTTCGCGGGCGACCTTCTCCAGATTGTCGACAACGGCTTTATCTTGAGCGGCTGTCTTCTCCGTCCAGACTGCCGGCGAAACTGCATCGATCTTTGTGCGTGCGGTCTGTGTTCCCCAAGGGTGTGCGCACCTTCCTCCAGCGAGGGGACTCCACGGATTCACGCCGACCTTCCTGTCAAGGCACAGGGGCATCATTTCGTGTTCCTCCTCACGATAAATCAGGTTGTACTGATTCTGCATAGTGATGAACTTCGTCCAGTGGTTGCGTTCGGCGATGTTCTGTAGACGTTCAAACTGCCACGCGTCCATTGTGCAAGCACCGATGTATCTGGCTTTTCCGGACTTCACAACGTCATGCAGAGCCTCCATGATTTCCTCCATAGGTGTGAACGCGTCCAGTCTGTGAATCTGGTACAAGTCCACGTAGTCAAGTCCGAGTCTTTCTAGGCTGTGGTCGATTTCCGTCATGATGTTTTTGCGGGAAGAGCCGCCGCCGTTGGGTCTGCCGTTGCGCATGTCGAAGTTGACCTTTGTGGCTACGACTATCTCGTCGCGGTTGAGGCCGAACTCACGAATCAGCTTGCCGGTAATGACTTCGCTG
>JAFTBT010000162.1 GCA_017455085.1 Synergistaceae bacterium | reverse complement strand
GCAATCACAATCTTATCGTCAGACACTGAAGCCTTGATCAGCGGCTGTTCACGCAATTTCCCGTCCTCATCGTAGAAATTGTTATACATCTGGACGTTCGTGCTGTCGTTGATCATGTCAACAACATCCTGCAATGTGTGGCTCGGCGACAACGTCAAATCCATGTAGGTGCTGCCGATTCTCATCCTCAATGTCGAGTCATTCCGGAGGCCGTTATTCGCAAGAGTCCCGTAAATTTCTTCGGAGCTTGTATTCTGCGTGAAAGAGTACGTGAAATTCTTCGCCGTCAGGTTACGCATTGCGCTCTTCGTCTGCCTCAGCAACGCATTTCCGTGCAGAAGCCCCCAGCGCATTCTGAAGTCGTCGCTGTCTACCGTTGCGGCCGTATTTTCATCAAGCTGACTCTCCGTCATACGGGTATTCATCCACGTCATAAGGTCGTTATAGTTGTCTTTGAAGGTCGTAATCGCTTCGATGGCCTTTTCTGCGTCATGGTATATGTCCAGAGACACAGACCCTAAACCTTTAAGCTGAAGTGTTACGCCTTTAAGGTTCGATATCTCGTTGCTGTATGCTTCACCGATATTGTTGCTGTCTCTCTGGACTTCTTCACCGTTCAGAGAAATTATCGCGTTATGCGCTTCGGTGATGTTGTCTTCCAGATTCAGGCCAAGTGCGTCAATCAAGCCGTCCCCGTCATCCTCAAGGCTGAAGGTGTTTGCGTCATACTCATACTCAATGCTGAGTTCATCGCCATATCCGGGAAGTGTTCTGCTGGTCAGCTCCGGAGTCCTCCAGTTGAACGTGTAATCCAGTGAATAATTCTCATCATTTGAGGAATCATCATCTGTTATCGAGCCGGTCCACACAGCTTTTTTGTCGATTGTGAAAGAGTGCGTAGCTTTCAGCACATCATTTCCCGTAACGCTGCTTGACGATATGATTTTGTCGCCGTCAGCGTCAAGGATATATTCTCCGTCCTCGTCAGTTTCATAGACAGGCTCAACCTCAAGATTATAGTAGTTCGTATCTTCGCCGTACTGAACGCTTAATGCTCCGGTCGCTACAGTCATTCCGTAATCTTGAAGGCTCAATGTGTCGGTTGAGGTGCGTATTCCGGTGAAAGATACAGTGTTTCCGTCAGAGTCAGTGTGATTCAGGGTGTATGAGGACATCGGCGTAGGATAGTACCATTCGTAACCGCCTTCAGAGTCCGGAATCCAATCTACAGTCGGGTTGCCGTCGTCATCTTCTCCGATGTTGAAGTCTACTCCCTCATAGAAAGTCTTTGTGCCTTGAGTGATAGTGTTAGTGCCGCTCGTGAAGTCAAAAGACGCTGTACTGATACTGAAGTTGTAGCTGTTCTTTGGGCGAGTGCCTGTATATGTGCTTATTTGGCCGTCCTTCGAGACCGTAATAGTGTATGTTCCTGCGGAGCTGACATCTTGAGCGTCCCACTTTGAGCGCTGCACCAAACTCATGCTGCTTCCGTCGCTGATGAGGTCATATATTTTTGTGCGTCCGCCCTTCACGACAGTAACGGTGTAGTCTCCATCGTCAAGCACAGAGCCGTCATCCATCGAGAAAGACGCATAGCCGTCATCATCGCTTATCGTGAATCCGGTTATAGCGTTCCCGTCAGAGTCAGCCGCAGTGATTGACGTAGCACTGTCGAAATTTCCGGTGTACAGCGGAGGAATAGTAGTATCCGTGTTCCATTCTATGACCGCATAGCCTGCGCTGTCAGTAGTTACCGTGAAATCCGTACCTTCCTCGAAAGATTCTGTGCCGTTGGTGATTCTGACTGACGCGCCCTCAAACTTTGAGTACAACGGCTGATC
Organism: Synergistaceae bacterium; assembly: GCA_017455085.1. The sequence continues at coordinate 1,472 of JAFTBT010000162.1, read as the reverse complement.
TAGTACGCTGTTGACGTTGATGGTGTCTGAGGCGGAACGCTGTATTGCGTCGGGCATACTGAGGACTTCTCCGCCGCCTTCACCCTTTCCTGTATATTTCAGAGTCATTGTTGCGTCAGCTACAGGAGTATTGATCCATTTGATTACTGGTGCGTCGTCGCCGTCATCTATGATTGTGTAGTCAGTTCCATACGTGTATGTGTTTGAGCTGTCGGAGAGGGTAAAGAGTTCAGCGAGTGCAGTATCGATTCTTTCTTGATACTCTGAATCGCTTTCACTGGTTTTCTGTTTTGATACGCCTGCGTCCTTGAGAATCTCCGAATAAGTCAGCTCAACCCCCGAAAAGTCCGAAAGTGCTGTAGTATCGTCTTCGTATTTGTAATCTGCTGTGGCCTCCAGTGCAGAAAATGCTTCGTAGTACAGCGTGTAGCTTTTGCCTTCTTCGGGCTGATTGCGGATTATCCAGCTTATAGAGCCGTCATCGTTTATAGTGTAGTCTGTTCCTTGAGTGCAGACTGTTCCGTCAGAGAGAATAACAGCAACTTTGTCGAGGTCAGTATCTTCCTTGGTGAGCAATGCTGTGATTTCGGCACTCTGTGTAGAGCTGTCGTAGTCTGTACGTTTATAGCGGACAGTGTAGCTTGTCGGGTCTTCGGTAATTGTAGCCTTAGTGAGCCACTCGATATTGCCGTCTGAATCTATAGTGTAGTCCTTGCCGTAAACGTAAGTAGTGCTTCCGTTCTTGATGGTGATTGCGGTGGAATAATCCGAACTGCTCACAGTAACGTTCTCAAGAATTGTTGCGAGTGATTTATCGTCATCGGAAGATTTCACTGTGGCGGAGTCTGTAACTGTAACGCTTCCGGTGAATGATAAATTTATGCTATCTCCGCTGGCCGGAGCTTGCTGCATTCCGTAGGTAGTTATGCCTTTTTCCTGCATGTAGGCTGTAACGTCCTTGCTGGCATCGTTAATATCAATATTGCCGTCAGAATTAGTATCGCCGCTGATTGCCCATGATACAGTCCAGCCGTCTCCGGTATCGTTCACGCGTATAACATAATCCTTGCCGTAATTGTATGTGTTTGTGCCGTCAGTGATGGTGAATAGACTTCTGTCGGCAGGGTCAAGGTACGTCCTGAGTACACCGTCCCCGTCAGTCAGCGTGATAGTCGGCAAATCATCGAGGCTGTATGCTTCTCTGTACTTGGCCTCTATTGCGGAAAAATCTGTAGCGTTTATTGCGTCAGTACTGTCTGAGCTTCTGGTGAGGCTTAGTGTTTCGCTGACTTCAACATCTTTGCTGTAGGTTACTGTGTAGCTGCTCGGCGCGTTCGTTGTTGATGAAGTATCTTTCTCCAGCCAGCTCACTTTTGAGTTCTTGATGGTGAAATCTTTCCCGTAAGTGTATGTTTTTTCGTCCTCGTCAACAATCTTCACCCTGCTCGCCAGCGTTCCGCCGTCAGTCATCG
>JAFTBT010000161.1 GCA_017455085.1 Synergistaceae bacterium | reverse complement strand
GGCTCACGCAGTCGATACGTGCAGCATTGTCGGGGCTATGCACAGGAAAAGGCGCGTTGATCTGCATTCAGGACGCTATATACGCACCGTCAGACGTACTTAGGATCTCGAACTTCAACCGCGGTGGATTATTAGCGTTTCCGGAGTCGCCTTTGGGAGTGTTTTCGCAGCCTTCAGGAGAGTATCTATCACTGAGATTCCCTAGACACAGAAAAGTTATGAAGATGACTTCACAGATTGCCCGTAATATTCCGGTGATAAGTGCTTCGCTCGGTGACGGTGATGTGATTCTGCGTGCGTTGCTGGATAAACGTTTCGAGGAGCTTGACGGGCTTGTGGTGTCTGGACTTGGTGACGGAGATGTTCCGAGTACGTGGGTGCCGCTGCTGAGGAAGTTGCTGCGGGCGGAGATCCCGGTGGTGTTGTCGTCGCGATACCCTGACGGAATAGTGCAGGCTACGGAGAACTACGAGGGGAGTGCGTCGCAGTTGCTGGAGATGGGATTAATCAGCGCGGGGATGTTGTCGCCGTATCAGGCACGTATACGTTTGGCAGTGGGTTTAGCTGCTGGACTGAAGGGTCAGGACTTGGCCGGATACATGGCGAATAAGTAGTAGGGAGGAAAAATCACGATGGCAGGGATAATTGTGATCATAGGCCGCCCAAACGCAGGGAAGTCCTCACTGTTCAACAGGCTCATAGAGAAACGGGATGTTGTAGGCCTTACACACAACAGGCTTTACGTAAACACAGAGGGTAGGAGAAAATAACATGGCAGGGATAATTGCAATCATAGGCCGCCCAAACGCAGGGAAGTCCTCACTGTTCAACAGGCTCACAGGAAAACGTGACGCTATAGTTGACGACATGCCCGGAGTTACGCGTGACAGGCTTTACGGAGAGTTTGAGTACAGAGGCAGAAATTACTACGTGATAGACACCGGAGGGATCTTCGGGGAGGATACGGCATTTTCTCAGGGGATTCGTATGCATGTGGACGAGGCTGTGAAGGAATGTGATGCAGTGATTTTCCTGATAGACGGCCAAGAAGGAGTTACTGGTTCTGACGAGGAGATAGCGGAGTTTTTGCGGCGTGGAGGCATTGAGGATAAGCCGGTGATAGTTGCGGTGAATAAGCTCGATGACCCTAAACATGACGACTTGATGAATGACGCGTATGTGTTGGGGTTTGAGCATGTAGTCGGGATCAGTGCGATGCATAAGCGCGGAATAGATGACCTTGTGGAACTGATAGCTGACTTGCTGCCCGAAGGAGTTGATGGTGAAGAGAGTGATGACGCTGGCGAAGAGATACGCTTAGTGATTGCGGGGAAGCCCAACGTAGGAAAATCGTCACTGCTGAACAAGATCACGGGTGCAGAACGTTCGTTAGTGAGTCCTGTTGCGGGAACTACGAGGGATCCTGTAGATATGGCTGTGGAAATTGACGGGCAGAAGTTCCGGCTGATAGACACTGCTGGACTCCGGCGGCGTGCAAAGTTTGGTCGCGGAGCATCACGTAGTGACGGGGACCTGGAGTACTATTCTTTCGTGAGGACTCTTGCTGCTGTGGACAGGGCGGATATTGCTCTGCTGTTGATGGATGCTAACGAGCCGTGCACGGATCAGGACAAGAAGATAGCTGCTCACGTTGCGCGTAAGGGAAAAGGTATAGTGATAGTGCTGAACAAATGGGACTTGGTGAGCGGGGAGAAAAAAGCTGATGAACTCATGAAGAAAGTTCGGGAGGATATGCCGTTTGTGGGGTATGCACCTGTGGTGTTTGCGTCAGCGTTGAGCGGAAGGGGTTTGCAGAAGATTGTGCAGGCAGTGTTGACGGTGAACGAGAACAGGCAGAAGAGAATCCCGACAAATATCCTGAACAGACTCATGAGGGATGTGTTATCGTTTGACCGGTTGCCGAGCGACAGGAAGGGGCGATCACTAAAAGTGTATTACTGTTCGCAGGCAGAGAGTGAACCACCAACGTTTATATTCTTCGTGAATAGTCCTGAACTTGTGAATACCGGCTTTGAGAATCACGTGAAGAATAAGCTGCGTGAGCTTGAGGATTTTACTGGTACTCCTATACGGACATTTTGGCGCGGAAAGGATAAGGATAGCAATGGGTAAGAAGCATTTAACATTTTTGGAAATACTGCTTGAAGGCATAAAGAAGTTTGCAGGTGGAATTATAGGCGGCTTACTGATGGCACTTTTCCTGTGGTTTTTCCCTAATCTGAGGTCAATGTTTACTGAGTATAAGCTCCCTCAAGAAAGTACACCAGAAATCCATTCAGAGCATGAATCTCAGAACCAGAAAGAGGCCGGGCAAATCCATGTCTCCCAAGAACAAAAACAGCCTGCAGTGATTACTAAAACACAGAACTCGGCAATAAGTGATATGGAGTTCATGAAACTATGCAGGATTGGTAATGCTGATGACGTGAAGAAAGCCATAATGAATGGTGCAAATGTTAATGCTAAGGACAGCGACAACATGACGATTCTAATGTTTGCAGTAGCTGAAGGCCGCATAGATATGGCTAAGCTCCTCCTGCAAAATGGCGCGGATGTCAACGCCACCAATGATGACGGCATGACGGCCCTAATTGGTGCAGCAACACTAGGCTACACAGAAATTGCTGAACTCCTTTTGCAGAATGGTGCTCATGCAAACGCTAAGGACGAGGACGGCATGACAGCTTTGATGTTTGCAGCAAGTGAAGGACACAAAGATACGGCCAAACTCCTCCTGCAAAACGGCGCGGATGTCAACGCTAAGGACAATGACAACTGGACAGCTTTGATGTTTACGGAAGACTGGGACATTGCTCAATTGCTTCGTTCCTATGGCGCAGAAATGCCTACAGAGTAAAACGTTCAGACAACACCAGAGTGCTATGCTTTGACGTGTTCGAGATATTCACATGCATGATTGACTCGTTCGGACTTGGCCGACACATATGCCTGCAAAGAACTTGACTACCTGATTTTGGCTGACTGAGCTGTTACAATATTCCTGAACACTCACGGAAAATCTGACGACATCAACGAAGAACTGAAGGTTTTTCTGGAGTTTATGCTGTGGGAATCTAGCAGTGTTACGTTTATCATGAGATTATCCGATGAGATGAGAATAATACAAGATGGAGGCGCGTTTATGTGAGGAATACACTATACGGACGTGAACTACACGCGGAAGGACGCAACGGAATGCTCAACACAGTGTGTGAACTCATGCACTCACCAGGAAGCACACCCGAACAGATCAACGCCGTCAAGGCCGAACTAAATTCTTGACAGGAGAATCACAACCATGAAGAAAACTCTACTCACTATCACACTAATAGCACTATCACTCCTAACTCTACCAGCACATGCCCGTTCAACAGTAACACTCGCAGACCTTCACGGCACAGTCGGCGTACAGCTTGAGGAGTTCGTCAAAAACGTCATAGCTGCTTCAGAATCCAAAGGCGACTCCCTGATCATCTTTGAGCTGGACACTCCCGGCGGACTGGTCGAAGCCATGCGCGGAATCGTTCAGGCCATACTCTCCTCACGCGTCCCTGTAGCTATGTGGATTCCTCCAGGAGGCCGAGCAGCCAGTGCAGGAGCCTTCATAGTTCAGGCTTCACACATAGCCGCAATGTCTCCCGGCACAAATATAGGTGCTGCACATCCAGTAACAGCAGGAGGCAAAGACATCGGGGACGAAACCATGACCAGCAAAGTCATGAACGACCTGAAGGCACAGATGCGTAGTGTCGTCCAGCTCAGAGGCCGCAACCAGAAAATCGCCGAACAGATGATTGACGAAAGTATCTCCCTCACAGCAACAGAAGCTCTCAAAGCAAAAGCTATAGACCTCATTGCCGGAGATATTGACTCGCTCATCAAGGCAGTACGAGGCCGGCGCATAAAGTTCGGGCAGTCGTCTATGACTCTGAATCTTGACGATGAAGTCGTAATCTCACGTGCGGGCATGTCATTGACCGAGCGCATTGTGCAGTTCGTATCGAGTCCGGAAATCGCGTACCTGCTGCTCTCTGGGGGAATCATGGCGATATTCTTCGAGGTGATTACTCCGGGCGGGTTCATACTCGGCACAACTGGAGGGGTTATGCTTTTGCTGGGAGCTATAGGCCTGAAGATGCTGCCGTTCAACTGGGCGGGAATAGTGTTAATTGCCGCAGGAATAATCCTCATGGCTGTAGACCTGATTGCGGGGACTTCGGGGCTGTTATCGCTGCTGGGGCTGCCTGTGTTTTGCTTGGGTGGAGTGTTTTTGTTCAGAGCACCGGGCGGAGAGCTGCTGCAGATATCTATGACGCTGATAGTCGGAATAGCTGTATCACTGGGGATATGTTTCGGGTTAGCGGCGTATTTTGTGATCAAGGGTCTTCGCAGAAAAGTAGCTACAGGCACAAAGGGGATGCTTGGCCTGAAGGTTAAGGCAGTGAGTGAAGTGAATGCTGTAGATTTTGGGCAGGTGATGTGTCACGGGGAGATATGGCGTGCGAGGACGGAAGCAGGGATGTTGCAGCTGGGAGCTTCGGGAACAGTGAAGGGGATTGATGGAATGACGCTGATTATTTCCCCTGAAGAGTGAGTGCAGAGTTTGGGAGCTGATCATTGCGCTAAAACATGACGCATAAACTGTGAAGGCAGTTGAGGGAATGACGCTGATGATTTCTCTGCCAGTGTGGATGTATATATTCACGCGATGCTTGCTGCTAGTGTTGCCGTGCGTATACACACACACGTTGACGTATATATTCACACACACTCATGCCTCATCACCAAACACTCAACACACAAAAATACCCGGTGCCTTTTGCGTCAGACACCGGGCTAAGGGGGAAGGATACTGGTTTCGATGACACAGGAAATGCGCAAATCCTCTTATCCCCTTAACAAGGACGGGGAATATATGCCTGCGCCATGAACAGGTGAACTACCCAAGTTATTTAGACGTGGGCTTCTTGCTTCATAGGCGAGTTCTTACACTAAATATCATACGATACCAATGCAGAGGAACAAACCTCCACAAGACTCTTCGCTCTCTGTTCCGGAGAGACGTACTGCAATTAATCTTGTTCACATAGCTACGTATTTTATCGCAACTTCGTAAAAAAACCAAATTATTTTACGCATTTTTATCGTATGCAAAATCGGAATCACTAAAATTTTTCTGCAATATCCTTCGCACTCGGAGGACACCCCTTCACGCATTCTCCCGCTCCAGCACAGCACTGGCCTATACCTAGCGCACCTTCAGGAATCTTTTTGCCCCTCCAGCCCTGACCGATATATATCTCTCTGCTTCTGCCCGTGTCGTGTGTGTACAACGCCCTCACCAGTGCCGCATAGCACGCCGAACACGCAGAGTCTTCATGCACATTCCGAGTGAAATACGTTGTCTCACCTGAACGTTTAGGATACTTCCCCGCATCCACAGGCTCATTCAGGTTCACAATGTCCTCCGCAGAAAACTTCGTGCTTCCCGCGCCGAACATCTCCGCCACAGGAACATACGCCACACGATCCAGCTCAAGCCCCATCAAGCTGCATCCGTATGCGTCAATCTTCACCGGATCCGTCCCCAAAAACATCCGGTTAGTGTGAATCGGGTTGCCTCCTTCCTCAAAACTCAGGTCTCCGCAAATGCTGTCCACTACTATCAATCCCGCCTTTAGTGCCGTGCCGAGTGCAGCTATCGGACGCGTCAGGCCTATCGCGTGGAATCTCCGCTTCTCCTTGTCGGGAATACACCCCTTGAGATTCTTAAGCGCACACGTCATTCTGGTCTGGCAATGTCCCTTCAGCACAGGCAGATTCACCAGCAGCCCAGCATCCAGTGCACGAGCACATATCTCTATCGGGCCTATTGGAGTCTCTATGCTGCGGGTCTTGTCGCGCTTCAGGTCGAAAAATTCCACGTCATACCTTCTGCAAATCTCATCATAGCCTGCCGCCTTCATGGCCCTGTTTGTGTTGTCGCCTACCCAGCTGCCCTCGATTATGCTTATGTCGTGAACACCTGCGTCACAAAAATACTCTATACATCCAGCGAGAACTCCTGCATGTGTGGTTGCGCCGTTGTCTGGGTGTCCTGCAACTACTAGATTCGGTTTCAGGGCTACACTGCCTCCGGATGGGACTAGCTTTATTGCGTCAGAGGCCTCCAGTAATTTCTTGGTCATGCTGTGGGAATCAGTGCCGTAAATGTTGTATATCTTGCTCATGAATTTTTACCTCATCCCCTGACTGCTAAGTATCGTTTGGGCAGTATTTCTACAACTTCTATGCTGTCATAATATTCTTCCAGTTTCATAACTGTAGACCTGCCTGTATCAAGTTTCCGCACCACAATTCCGCCTATCAAGTAACTGTAATCATCAATCAGCCGTATATCGTAAAATTGTGAGGAATCATTACGCTCAGGATGTCTGCTCAATACTTCAAATATTCCTCCGAACAATAACGTGCCGGGCTTCTCAATAGAAAAATCCATGAAGGAAAGTATGTATCTTCTGTTGAAACGATCCGCTCCATCACGTGCAGGATACCTATGCCAGTTCAGCCAGTTCTCAAACGACGCAAGATACGCATCAAATGGATGACCTCCGCCAACCTTAGAGCTGTCTTTTGCGAAGTGCAGCTTGTAATCAGCAGGGTTATCGATCCTGATTATGTCATTCAGTTTCATGTGTATGTTGTCTCCTTTGGGGAAATGTTGACGTATTTTAGCATGTGTGCCGGCCGTGAGAATACCTGTATAGTTCCCTGTAACGCTCTATGAATATCTCAAGCCGTAATCTCTCCTGATATGCTCTGTAGCTCTCATCCGGAACAAAATTACCGCTCAATGCTTCGTCAATAGCCCGCGAAAGACTCTCCACATTCTCAGCCTCAAACGTCAGCCCCAAATGGTTAGCTGTTATCGCTCTGCCTATGCTCCCATGCGAAGGACCTACAATCATTTTCCCGATATATACCCCGTCAGTCAGAGGCCCGCTTGCTCCGTCAAAAATCTTCCTGTACGGCAGAACTACTATATCTGCGGCGTTCAAGCACTGCACAAATTTCTTGTCGTCAAGATGCTCAAGAATCAACGACACACGAGAATCATATCCAGCAGACTCAGCAAGTATAAAGTCGCGCTTGTATGTGTTTTCTTCTCCGGCAACTATCAAGTGAAAACGTCCTTTTACGGTTTTGAGTGCCTCCAGCAGAATATCAAGCCCCTTATCCCTGCGAGTCCCTCCCAGTGCGAGCAGTACTCTATCTCCGTCCTGAACAGCTATCCCAAGTTCAGCAAGTGCCTCATCGCGCGGAATGCAAGCAAGCTCCATAAATTCAGGGTAATCTATTTGCACAGCATTCACCAGCCCCATAGCATCAAGATCATTTTTCAGGGACTCAGTGTGTACTACGAGAGCCTTCAGACAGTGTGCTATTCTCCTGAGACTGAAGTCATGTAGTCTGCTGCGCCTGATGTGGTGGCAGGTCATTATGCAGTCCTTTCCTGAGCAGGCATACTTGAGCCCAAGCCCGAAGTTCCTGTAGAAAATGTCTCCATACAGGAAATGTATCACGTCCGGATTCTCGGCCTTGACGACTCTGTGAATCTTCCGAAGCCACGCAAGATAGCCCCAAAAACTTTTCTTCATGGCAAATCCTGAATCAATTACTATCTGCTTTGACGCTATGCCCTCTATTTTCTCAGGGACAATGTAGACTGTTTCATCTGCAGCTTTCTGGAGTGCTGAGGCATAATAATCATGGTGACCTCCTGAAGCTGTCTCTATCAGCAAAACTTTCATGTTAGGTAGATTCTTCTCTCTCTATTAGCGGCTGGATTTTGCAGGGTATTATATCAGTCATGTATACTTGCACATAAAATCCCAAAGGAGGCATATTTTCATGCTAAGGAACGAAAAATTTCTTCTCCCTGTCATCGTCATAATCATTGCTGCTGTGGCAATAGGCTTTGACGGCTTCTACACTGTCGGCGAACAGGAACAGGCAGTCATCACCATGTTCGGATCAATCGTCCGGACAGATACCGCAGGCCTGTACTTCAAGATACCGTTCATCCAGAGAGTCAGAATCGTGGACATGACCACTCACGGCACAGGTATAGGCTACGACACCGACAAAAAGGGCCGAAACCTCAACCGCGAAGAAGAAAGCGTAATGATCACTTCCGACTTCAACTTCGTGAACATCGATTTCTACCTTGAGTACAAAGTCTCCGATCCTGTCGCGTATCTGTACAACTCAGACGATCCAGAACTCATTCTGCGAAATATGCTGCTGTCCTGCATCCGGAGTACTGTTGCTGACTATCCTGTTGATGAGGTCATCACTACGGCCAAGAGCGAGATTCAGACGGCAGTCCGCGAGAAACTCACCGACATGCTCACGAAAAGCGGCATAGGCCTTCAGTGTGTGAACCTGACCGTTCAGGATGCAGAGCCTCCCACCGACAAGATCATTCAGGCCTTCAAGGAAGTGGAGACAGCACGGCAGGCACGCGAGACCATGATCAACGCCGCGAAAAAGTACCAGTCCGAGCAGATTCCGGCAGCAGAAGCGAAAGCTGACCAGGTCATACAGAAAGCACAGGCTGTGAAGTCGGCACGTATAGCCGAAGCAAAAGGTCAGGCCGCGAGATTCAGCAACATGTTCGACGAGTACAAAGCATACCCGTTAATCACGAAACAGAGACTCTTTTACGAGACGATAGAGCAGATTCTTCCGGACGCAAAAGTCATCATCACGGACGGGGCATCACAAAAGTTATTACCTGTCGACAAATTTTAGGAGGTGCGAATCATGAATAAAGGCTTTATGTTCAGGACAGTATTAATATTTTTTGCGGCTGTAGTGTTTCTAGGTATACCTTTCTGCACGTATATTATTGGCCCGAATGAGTATGCTGCACTGTTCAAGTTCGGGAAGATAGTATCTGTCAGCGATACTCCCGGAATAAAGTTCATGATGCCTGGCGTTAATACTGTCAGGAAGATCACGAAGAAATTGCACCTGTACGACATACCCAGAAGCGGCGTGATCACTAAGGACAAGAAATCCATGATTGCGGATAACTATGTTACGTGGAGAGTGATAGACCCTGTGAAGTACATCCAGACCCTCAACGCGATAGAGGCACGTGCTCGTGAACGAATCGAGGCGGCTGTGTACAACGCGGTGAAGAACGTAATATCGTCAATGACGCAGGACGAAGTGATAGAGGCTCGGGGCGGGAAGCTGTCCACAAAAATAGCTGAGGACTCAAACTCGGATATAGGCATGTACGGGATAGCGATAGTGCAGACGGAGATAAAGGCACTGGATTTGCCCAACGACAACAAAGCTGCGGTGTATGAGCGTATGATTTCGGAGCGGCAGAACATAGCGGCATCGTTTACTGCGGAGGGGAACTCTGAGGCGCAGAAGATTCGGAACAGTACGGACAGGCTTGCGGCGGTGAGGATAGCCGGTGCGGAACAGAGTGCGGATATTCTGGTGTCTGAGGGTGAAGTGGAGTACATGAGGATATTGCAGAGTGCGTATAACACTCCGGAGAAGGCAGAGTTCTATAATTTCCTGAGGTCTCTTGATGCGCTGAAGAAGTCATTTAGCGGGAAGGGAGAGAAGATTATCATGCTGGACAAAGATTCGGAGCTTGGGCGGATGATTTACGGGAGCAAGGAGTGATTGTGATAGAATAGCTTTCATTGACGAGGACATTTCTGGTTTAGGCTGGGAGTGTCTGGTGAATCTCCCTCCTGACCGATGAGGAAAGGAGGTGAAGGCCAGATGAAACTGCTTGAAGGCATAATAAAACTGTTGCATTACATCGCCGTTGCGGGCGCATGGGCAACAGTCTTAGAAACGTTAGTAAAGTTGTTAATCGGATGGTTTTCCCGTTAGCTTAGGGCTACAGTGAGATCGCCAAAATCTGCTGTAGTACCCTTGTTTAATGTCCGTCCTACCTCGTCGGGGCGGCATTATTTATATGCAATTATACACCATCTTCATCACACATAAAGAAAGAGTCGGAGTGTTTATCTTTTTCCGACTCGTTACTCTCTATTCTTGCGTATGATGCACGCGATATATTTACAACAGTGCGTAATTCTTATTACAATAGTTTGCGATAAAGAATAAGGCTTATTACTGCACACATGACCTCACACAAAAAACGAGACCCCCGCATTTCAGTGCAAGAGTCTCGCATCATTCTCTATTTCTGGTCGGGGCAATATGTTTACGCCAGTATATACAACCTTTTACTGCACACACAACTCCACGCAAAAAACGAGACCCTCACACTTTCTGTGAAGATCTCGCATTATTCTCTATTTCTGGTCGGGGCGAGAGGATTCGAACCTCCGACCTCATGGACCCGAACCATGCGCGCTAAGCCAGACTGCGCTACGCCCCGTGTTCAACAGCGTGCATTCTACCACGCAGATTATTCTCCGTCAAATCATCTCCCTCACTCAACGCTATAACTGCACACACAGCTTCATCTCCTATCACGTTAATACACGTCCTCGCCGCTCCCAGCACTACATCTATTCCCGCAATAAGCCCCACTCCCTCAACAGGCAACCCCGCACTCGTCAGCACCATCGTCAGCATGATCATTCCACCTCCAGGAACTCCCACCGTCCCGATTGATGCTATCACCGCCGCAGTGCATACACTCATCTGCAGCCCGAACGTTATCGGCACACTATACGCCCTCGCTACGAACAGTGCAGCTATCGCCTCATATATCGCCGTCCCGTCCATGTTCAGAGTCGCACCCAACGGCAGCACAAACGAGCTGATTTCTTCGGAAATACCCAGATTCTTGCGGGCATTGTCTATCGTTATCGGCAATGTCATAGAGCTCGAACGCGTCACAAATGCAGTTATCGCCGCCTCATGTATTCCCCTGAAGAACCACACAGGAGACTTGAAACACAACAGCATTATCATCAACGAGTACACTACCAACGCTTGAACTATACACGCCGAGTACACAGCAGCTATTATCTTCGCGAAGGGTGCTATCAGTGTCAGGCCGAAGTCCGCCGCAGCAGTAGCTATCAGTGCAAATATCCCGAACGGTGCAGCATACATCGCCTTGTACGTCACAATATGCATGAAGTCAGAGACTTTCACGAAGAATGCAGATACTTTCCTGCCCTTTTCCCCTGCAAACATACACACTATTCCGGTGAGCAGCGCAAGTATTATCAGATACAGCACATGATTATGCAGCACTGAGGCCATAGGGTTGATCGAAAATATCCTGAGCAGCAGATCTCTCACAGGCTTCGGGTTGCCTTCATATTCGCGGATAACTGACGGTATGTTTATTCTTATGCCGGGCTTGAAGAGGCTCGCAAAAAGTAATCCTATTCCAGCAGCAATAATCGTTGTGATGATAAACAGTGTTATGGCCTTGATGCCTATGCGACCGAGTTTTTTCTTGTCCCCGATTGAGGCTATTCCTGACACAAGCGAAGAAAATACCAGCGGTATCACTATCACTGACAGCACACGTAAAAATAACTTGCCTATGAGTTCGAGAAATGGCATGATGTGATTGCTCAAAAACGGATAATACGGCATTATAGGTGCAGCAACGAATCCGAAGAGCATACCTAGAAAGAAGCCCACAGAGATCTTCAGGAACATAGGTGTTTTTCCGGTCCTGTACATTAATGTTTTCATGGTTAGTCCTCCAGAAAAGCAGGCTACTTATATGTGAGTTCTTCGCCTTCGCTCGCGGCAACTACAGCGCACACCGCAGTATCTCCCATCACGTTTAGGCATGTCCTAGCCGCGTCAAGTATCACGTCAATTCCAGCAACGAGAGCTATTCCCTCAATAGGCAGACCCACGTTCGTCAACACCATCGTGAGCATGATCACTCCTGCTCCGGGGACTCCTGCTGTCCCAATCGAGGCCAGCGTAGCAGTGAGGACTATGCTTATCTGCATTTGCAGCGTCAACGGGATTCCGAATGCCTGTGCTACGAAAAGTGCGCATACTCCCTGATACAGGGCTGTACCGTCCATGTTGATAGTAGCTCCCAATGGCAGGACGAATGAGCTTGTTGCGTCAGAGACACCGAAATTTTTGCGGACATTCACCAGCGTTACAGGGAGTGTTCCGGAGCTTGAGCGGGTAACGAACGCAGTCAGCGCAGATGTACGTATACCTCTGAAGAACCAGCGCGGAGACCTGTGGCAGAAAACTATCACCATCAGCGAATACACTACTATTGCATGAATCGCACATCCTGCATACACGGCAATAATGACCTTCACGAACGGAGCAAGTATCGCCATTCCGAACTTGGCCGCAGTGCTTGAGATCAGGGCAAAGACTCCCAGCGGTGCGAACTCCATAATGAGATATGTTACTGAGTACATGACGTCTGCGAAACTCTCGAAGAAGTGCGAGATTTTCTTACCGGACTCGCCGGCAGCTAGACACCCTCCGCCGATGAACAGTGCGAACACAATTATCTGGAGCATGTTGGCGTTCAGCATGGCAGCTACGGGGTTGCTCGGAAATATGTCGAGTATCACGTCAACGAATGGCTTCGACTCTCTGGCTGCTGTGTTGATACCCGCAGGAATATTCATGCCGACTCCGGGAGTCAGGAGATTCCCGCAGGCCAAACCGATCACGATTGCTATTGCTGTTGTGAGGAGGTACAGCAGAAGCGTCTTGATGCCTATACGCCCGATTTTTTTGACATCACCGACTGCGGCAGTGCCAGCAATTAGTGAGGAAAATACCAGCGGAACAATAATCATCGTGAGCAGACGCAGAAAGATTCTCCCGAACAGCTCAACGAACGGCATAACATGTTCATCCAGGACAGGGAACGATTCACGCATAGGCCCGACAATGAATCCGAAGAGTATTCCGAGAACGAATCCGATGGAAATTTTTAGGAGGAGGGGCATACGGCCAGTCCTGTACATAATAGGTTGCATAATAAAAACTCCTTTAGTAATAGTAGGGGAAAATTTTCTAACAATTATAATCCATGTCTATGTGCTATCATACGGGGCAAAATTTTTTGAAGGGAGAAATTTCCTCAATGGCATATTATTACAGTGAACCTTCTCATACTTTCTCCGAGTACCTGCTAATTCCGACGTACTCATCCGAAAACTGCGTGCCGTCAAATGTCTCACTCCGGACTCCCTTGTGCAAGTTCAGGAAGGGCGAAGAATCCCCGCTCTACATAAATATCCCGTTAGTCAGCGCGTGTATGCAGTCAGTCTCGAACGACACAATGGCTGTAGCTCTGGCTCGTGAAGGAGGATTAGCATTCATATACTGCTCTCAACCGGTGGAGAAGCAGGCCGAAATGGTCGCACGTGTGAAACGCTACAAAGCCGGTTTTGTCGCCAACGACTCCGCCATCGGTCCAGACCAGACTCTTGCGGACGTGTTAGCCCTCAAGGAGCAGACAGGACACACCACAGTTGCAGTGACTCATGACGGAAGTTTGACGGGAAAGCTGCTCGGCATCATCACCAGCAGGGACTACAGAGTCACTCGGACACCCATAGACGCAAAAGTCAGAGAGTTCATGACTCCGATCGATAAGGTGATTTCTGCGCACGACGGTCTGAGTCTCAGTGAGGCTAATGATCTGCTCTGGGACAACAAGCTGAACGCACTGCCTGTAGTTGATGATGAGGGGAATATGGTTGCGTTCGTGTTCAGGAAGGATTACGACATGCACAAAGAGAATCCGTTAGAGCTGCTCGACTCGCAGAAACGCTACATGACCGGTGCAGGCATAAACACCAGAGACTATGCGGCACGAGTCCCGGCACTGGTTGATGCTGGAGCTGATGTGCTGTGCATAGATTCGTCTGAAGGGTTCACCGAGTGGCAGAGGAGGACTCTAAACTGGATACGCAGTAATTACGGCGACAGTGTGAAGGTCGGCGGAGGGAATGTAGTAGACGCTGAAGGGTTCAGGTTTTTGGCGGAGGCTGGTGCTGATTTCGTGAAGATAGGAATCGGCGGAGGGTCTATCTGCATAACGCGCGAGGCAAAAGGAATCGGAAGGGGTCAGGCTACTTCAGTGATAGAGGTTGCGAAAGCTAGGGACGAATATTTTGCGGAGACTGGAGTCTATGTGCCGATATGTTCAGACGGCGGGATTGTCATGGACTATCATGTGACGCTTGCTCTTGCGATGGGTGCGGACTTCTGTATGCTGGGGAGGTACTTTGCACGTTTTGATGAGAGCCCAACGAATCGGGTCATGGTCAACGGAAATTACGTGAAAGAGTATTGGGGCGAAGGGTCTTCACGCGCGAGGAACTGGCAGCGTTACGACTCCGGAGATTCCGCGCAGGCCAAGCTCTCGTTTGAGGAGGGTGTTGACAGCTACGTACCCTATGCCGGAAGCCTGAGGGAGAACGTTACGGAGACGTTGAGCAAAATCAAGTCTACCTTCTGCAACTGTGGCTCACTGAGTCTGCCTGAGCTGAGGGAGAAAGCAAAATTGACGCTCGTATCACCTGTAACACTGCTTGAGGGCGGAGCACATGACGTTATGATGAAGGAAGCTGTCAGACGCAGCAAGTAAGTGTAGATATATCCTCCTGTTCATAAAAACATGACGGGGGGAATTTTTTTACCCATTTTTCGGACGTGTATAATAACGGGCAAAATTTCTATTCCCTCAAAATTTGGAGATGATTGCGATTCATGGCAGTTGATGACTATTACTATATGCACCTTGCGCTTGATGAGGCATATGGTGCGCTGGCAAGAGGTGATGTGCCTGTAGGTGCGGTGCTCGTGAAGGATAGTGCTGTGATTTCGGCAGGCAGCGACACAAAAATTTCTGACCCAACAGAACACGCAGAGATTATCGCTATACGTTCAGGCTCTCGGAAGTTAGGGAGCTGGAATCTTTCGGGGTGCAGTCTGTACGTGACGCTTGAGCCGTGTCCGATGTGTGCGGGGGCGTGTGTGAACGCGAGGGTGTCCCGTGTGGTGTATGGCGCGAAAAATTTCCGGTCAGGTGCTGGCGGGACGTTGTACGACATTCTGCGGGACTGTCGGCTGAATCATGTGTGTGAGGTCAGAGCTGGAGTGATGGAGACTGAGTGCTTGAGTGTGCTGCAGGGGTATTTTGTGAGGAGGCGGGAAAAACGATGCTGCAAACGTACTTAACGCGTAGAAGCTGTGAACTTTCCCACATTAATGATGTGTTAGGCTATCTACACCTGCAATTGTTGAGGCAAATATCCATACTTCAAACGTATGTAGTATATGCCAGCTATTTATTCGGAGAGGCAGCCCACACGGAATTTCTTGCTATTCCACAAATCTCACGTAGCGAGGAGGAAAAACGATGCTGCAAACATGCCTAATGTCTGACCTCAAAATCTACCAGTCAGGTGAATACACAAAGCAACTCGCCCGCGAACTCGCCTGCCCAGAACTCGCCGCAGGTGTCCTCGAAATGCTCAAGGGCTCGCAGGACATCAACACCCTCCGCGAATGGATACGCCCCGACTTCGTGAAACAGATAGACTCCCTCAATCTCGGCGAAGCAGGAAAAGCCGCAAAAGCCCTCTGGGAGTCCAAAAGCTCATTCGGCAACGTGTTAGTGTACGGAGACTACGACACCGACGGCATAAGCTCCACCGTCCTCGCAATGGAGATTTTCCGCAACAAGGCCGCTCAAGTCCGCTACTTCATCCCACGCAGAGACGTACACGGCTACGGCCTCAACGCTGAAGTCCTCGACAAAGTTTTAGGCTGGGGCTGCAACACCCTCGTAGTTGTGGACTGCGGGACTAACGACTCCGAGATGCTGGAGAAACTTCGCAGTGCAGGCATAAACATTTTTGTGTTCGACCATCATTCACTCTCTGCACCAGTAACTATTCCCACAATCGTGAATCCCTGCATAGATATGGACGCTGGAGACCACCAGAAAATTTGCGCTACTGCTGTGCTGTGGTGCTGGGCATGGAAGGAAAATATTGTCCCAAAGAAGTTTTTGCAGTATGAGGTCGATTTGCCGGCCATCGCTACGATTGCTGACTGTATGCCCCTGCATAACCTGAATCGCTCACTTGTACGCTACGGCATGAATCAGATGCGCAGCAATCCCAGAAGAGGACTCGCCGTGTTGTTTGAGCATCTCGGAATCAACAAGTCCCAACTCACAGAAGAACACCTATCTATGCGCGTAATCCCCTGCCTAAATGCTCCCGGAAGACTCGTTACTGCGGATCCGGGCGTGAGGACATTATTGGGACTCGGCAGCAACGAAGCAATATACTCATGCATAGGCGAACTCATGCGCATAAACCGTAAACGTCAGAGCCTCACAGAAAACATTGCTCACGAAATCGATGACGGATTCGTTACCGGAAACATCACAGAGAAAGTCATATACCGTGAAGATTGGCCGGTCGGTGTCTTGAGCGGAGTAGCTAGCCGAGTCTGTGCGGAGTACAACAGGCCGATAGTCTTGGCCGCTCCTGTGGGAAGCAAGGTGATTCGCGGAACGTTGCGAGTCCCTGAAGGCGGGGATGCTGTGGGGATTCTGAGGCAGATTGCGGAAAAACTCGACGCTTGGGGCGGACACAAGTATGCTGCGGGATTCTCGGTGCTTAATGAGAACTGGCCGGAAGTTCGCGGTGAGCTTGAACGTCTGCTCACGGACATAGAGATAGTTCCGGAGGACGCTATGCCCGTCATCAACATATCTCCGTCAGACATATCTATATCCGACTGGAAAGCTGTATCTGCTCTCGGACCATTCGGGAATAATAACCCTTCACCTAAGTTCTACACCAACACAGGAATTTCGGGAGCTGACATTAGCCCAATGGGCAAGGACGGCAGACACAGTTACGTTATCGTGAACAGCAAGAGATTACTGGCCTTCAACACTTCGCCTCGTGATATAGCTGAAATTATGGGGCGCGGCGTGAAGGGCTGGATATATCACCCTAGATTAGACTATTGGAGGAATGAGGAGCAGTTACAGTTCATACTTGACTGTGCAGTAACAGAAGG
>JAFTBT010000160.1 GCA_017455085.1 Synergistaceae bacterium | reverse complement strand
GATGACTCTGTTGACGAGAAAACAGGTGTCCCGATATTATCTCTCTATGTGAATTACACATATTCTGTATCTTCAGAAGATATGGAGAAATTCGATACATTAGTGGTAGATATGCAGGACGTAGGTTTACGATACTACACATACTATATCACTATGTACTACCTCATGGATTCATGTGCAGCTGCAGGAAAAGAAGTAATCATCCTAGACAGACCCAACCCAAACGGATTTTACGTTGACGGAGGAATCTTGCAGGAAGCATACAGGTCCAACGTAGGGCATATTCCGATTCCGACAGTGCACGGCATGACTTGGGGAGAACTTGCTCAGATGATCAACGGCGAAGGCTGGCTAGAGTCAGGGAAAAATGCTTGTCATCTGACAGTGATACCGTGCCTAAACTACACACACGACAAGAAAAGCTGCTTGATACGCAGGCCCTCACCTAACATTAAGGACATGAGAGCAGTATATCTCTACGCGTCAACATGTTTCTTCGAGAACACTCTAGTATCTGTAGGAAGAGGCACAGAATTTCCCTTTGAGGTTTACGGCAGTCCATATCTTGAGAATGCTGAAGGGTTTGATTTCACGTTCACGCCGCAAAGTATCAGCGGAGCTCAGAATCCGCCGTTTGAGAACGAAATATGCTACGGCGAAGATTTACGGCCTATACCGATAGAAAATATCTTGAGTGAGGGAATCAACGTTGAGTATTTGGTGAAGGCATACAGAGCAGTAACCAGCCAATCACCGGAAGAGTCTTTCTGGGGAAATCCTGACACACAAGGGCGTTACTGGATTGACAGGCTCAGCGGCTCTGACGAACTGCGGACAATGATCACCAACGGCAGCACTGCCCAAGAAATCAAAGCTGCATGGGAAGACGACATAGAGTCCTTCAAGAAACAGCGAGAACCATACATGATATATGAGTAAGAATTAGTCTCTGTGCTTTAAGCAGGTGCAGGGACTTTTTTAGTGAATAATGCCTATTATCGCCGTCACTGACTTCATCGGAGTCATCATCAGTGATTTCGTAACGCTCACACCGATTCTCTTCCCGGCATCCAGCACCGCAAGAATCTCCTCCGTCACGTTCATGCTCAAGTCCCCATAGCCGGGGCTGAAACGGTGAGTCAGGCTCTCCCCTTCCCGCAGAGTCGGCACTATCTCGTCCAGCACATACCCGTCTATATACGCGTCTATCCTCACTCCAGCACACGCATCCAGTGCCATGCCCTCAAGCATATTTTTCCGCTGGGCAAGTGCTATCTGCCTGTCTGCCTCATGCCCCAGAGTCGCCGCCAGCAAAATACACTCATCACTCTTTTCTGTGAGTCTGGCTATGTTTTTGCTGTGTATCTCTGTTCCGCAAAGCTCTATCCCTCCGTCAAAATGCCTTATCCTGAATCTTCCCCACACACACCGAGGCTCAATACACCCCTCCAGATTCACAAAAGCCTCCCGAACCGTCCGGACTAACTCCTCATCCCGAACAGTTGGGGGGACTTTCATGTACCTTAGCGCGTCAGATATGTGCTTCTCTGTGAGACTGCTAGCCTTTTGCCCTGACTGCATAGCGTTTCGTGTACAGCACCGACCTGATTCCTGAGTCTATTCTCCTGACCGTATCCGCCTGATTCATCGTGTACAGGTGAATCCCTTCAACGTCACGCGCAAGCAAATCTATAATCTGCTCCGTAGCGTAGGCTATTCCTGCTTCCTTGATAGCTCCCTGATGTCCTCCGTACACCTCCACGAATCTCCTGACTCTCTCCGGAACAGATGCCCCGCACATCTCCACGACCTTCGGAATCTGTGCAGCAGCAGTTATCGGCATGACTCCGGCAATGATCGGCTGAGTTATGCCCATAGCGCGGGCTTTGTCCCTCCACCGTGAAAATATATCATTGTCGAAAAATAGCTGCGAGATCAGTGCTTTCACGCCCAAGTCGCATTTTTCCTTGAGGTGTTGCAAATCTTCTTCGATTGAGCTTGCTTCTGGGTGCTTTTCCGGATAGCAGGCCGCAAAAATGTCGAAGTC
>JAFTBT010000159.1 GCA_017455085.1 Synergistaceae bacterium | reverse complement strand
TGGGAGATTGCAGGCCTCCAGAATCTCGCGGGCAGTGCGGGATTTTTCGCTTTCTGAGTCTGGCCAGTAGAAGCCTGTTCTGCTCATGCCGGTATCGATTTTCACGTGAATGTGTATTGTGGAGTTGAGGGCTTGTGCGTGGTGAGAGAGGGCTTGTGCGTTTTGGAGGTCTCCTACTGCTTGAGTGATGGAGTATTCGGCGATGAGGGGTGCAAGTTCGGGCTGGGTCTGCCCCAAGCAGAGAATCGGGAGGGTGATTCCTGAGCGTCTGAGTTCTGCGCCTTCGGGTACGGTTGCGACGGCGAGCCAGTCTGCTCCGGAGGCCTGTAGGGTGTGTGCGCAGTGGGTCATGCTGTGGCCGTAAGCGTTTGCTTTGACAACACCGAGGAATTTTGCGGAAGGGGTGAGGATTTTGCGCAGGGTATGTATATTGTGAGTGAGTGCATCTAGATTAATTTCTGCCCAAGTTCTGGACGTAGCAAGCTCTAAGTCAGTCATGTGTGATAAATTTTCTCCTTGTGTGTGGTATGCAGAGTATTATAGCAATGGACAAAAAAAACAGCCCCCAAACTTTGAGGGCATGAATGATTCTGCGGTGGAGTATTTGTGTGTGGGGCTATCGGTCAAACCTTTGGCGTATTTTCCTTACGTCTCCAGCAATTTCGCTGCTCCTCATTGATGTCTGGAAGCTGTGGAATGCTGCTGCCTGTGCTGCAAAAACATTAGCCTGCTGCATGGACTCCATACGTCCGCGGTGGCGTTCTTCCTCGTAAAGGTTGATGGCTTCTTTTAGGTTGTCAGCTCTGCCGGCCTGAAGGTATTTTGTGAACATACCTAATGCGTGGGTGTTCATGTACTCAGGGGTGAGAGTATTTCTCAGCAGCCAGCCCACATAGTCGGAAGCCATGATGTTATTGATTTCGCGGTTGATTTCTGCTTTTCTATTGTCTAGAGGAACTATTTCTCTGCTGTGAAAATCATCTGTACTTCCTGCTACAATCGTAGTGATAAACAATGTAGCAAAGAAGACAATTATCCCAAAAAGGGCATTGGTTTTAACTCCGCCAGCTATTGCAACCAGCAAACTAAACACACCTATAAAACATCCATTTGCACCACCAGAAGAGCTGTGATTAGCCTCTAAATTACGTTTAGTGTCATCAATCTGGTTTATTTCTGCGAATCTGGGCTCAATAATCAGCATTACTTTCTGAATATATTGCAATGCTAGAATCAACTCATTACGTGGCAGCTTGAAAAATTCCTTATCCCTCAAAAACTGCTCAAGCTGTGCAATAGTATTCTCAATCCCGCTCAGATAGTTACTTATTGCTGCAAGAGAGCTTTGATGTGCCATGATATTACCTCCCTGAAAATTTCTCAGTAAAAATTTGTATGCACGACCAACCCCCTAACTTCTCACTCTATGCTATAATTAAGGCGATAGGCAAGGGAGCAGTCAACGAAAATTGACCGTGTATCATACATTTTTAACAGATAGTATTGTAGCACAACTCCTTTGCTTTTTCATTGTGTGTACATATTTTCTGCAAAGCATATCCCTCAAAAATTCCTCACATACCCTCATGCATAGCTACACCTCTCACAGCAAATAACACACCTCAAATTCCTCACATACCCTCATGCATAGCTACACACCCCACAGCAAAGCATATCCCTCAAAATTCATCACATCTCATCATGCATAAGCTATAACTCTTCAGGAAAGTAATCACATCACTGTATGCATAAGCCATAAACACCAAAATGCTGTATAATCACCACATCCACAAACTTTTTCATATAACAGGAGGGCAATTTTCGCATGTTAGTTAATGCAAAAGAAATGCTTACCAAAGCTAAGGCTGGTCATTATGCTGTCGGCCAGTTCAACATCAATAACCTCGAGTGGACAAAAGCTGTCCTTCAGGTCGCCGAAGAACTCAAAGCTCCCGTCATTCTCGGAGTCTCCGAAGGCGCAGGCAAGTACATGGGCGGCTTCCGCACCGTTCAGGCTATGGTCGAAGCTATGGACAAAGAGTTCGGCATCACCGTCCCAGTCTGCACACACCTCGACCACGGCACATACGAAGGCGCGTACAAATGCATCAAGGCCGGATTCACGTCCATCATGTTCGACGGCTCACATTTCCCCATTGACGAGAACGTCGCCAAAACCGTAGAGCTCACCCACGCCGCACACATGCTCGGCCTCACAATCGAGGCAGAAGTCGGAGCTATCGGCGGCGAAGAAGACGGAGTCGTAGGCATGGGCGAATGCGCTGACCCCAACGAGTGCAAACGTATCGCCGATCTCGGAGTCGACATGCTCGCAGCAGGCATCGGCAACATTCACGGAAAGTACCCCGCGAACTGGAAGGGCCTATCCTTCGAGACACTCGCAGCCGTTCAGGAGAAAACCGGACTCATGCCGTTAGTGCTTCACGGCGGCTCAGGAATCCCCGACGAGATGGTCAGAAAAGCAATCACTCTCGGCGTAAGCAAGGTCAACGTCAACACAGAATGCCAGCTCTCATTTGCCGCAGCTACCCGCAAATACATCGAGGAAGGCAAAGACAATCAGGGCAAGGGCTACGATCCTCGCAAACTCCTCGCACCGGGCTTTGAGGCCATCAAGGAGACTATCCGCGAAAAAATCCGCCTCTTCGGTTCTGACGGCAAGGCGTAAAAGTTGACTGACGTAAAGAAATATTTTCTGGACGGTAATTTCATCGGAGACGGGAGCCTCGCAGTAATCGCGGGGCCTTGTTCTCTGGAAAGCCTCGATCTCGGTCTCAGGGTAGCAAAATTCATGAAGAGACTGTGCGAAGAAAGAGGACTGCTATACATCTTCAAGGCATCATTCGACAAAGCTAACAGGACTTCCGTTCACGCGTGGAGAGGGCCGGGACTCGAAAAAGGTCTCGAACAGCTCTCGGAGATCAAGAGTGTTGTGGGTGTTCCCATTTTGACGGACATACACGAAAGCTCACAGGCTGCTCCTGCGGGAGAAGTTGCGGACGTGTTGCAGATACCGGCGTTTTTGTGCAGGCAGACGGATTTGCTTGTTGCTGCGGCCAAGACCGGAAGAATCATCAACGTCAAGAAGGCGCAGTTCTTAGCCCCCGAAGATATGCAGTACGTTGCGGCCAAGTGCAGAGAGTCCGGAAACGATAACGTGATTTTCTGCGAACGCGGGACGTTCATGGGGTATCACAGGCTTGTTGTGGACATGACCGGCCTCGTGAAGATGCGTGAGCTGGGGTATCCGGTAGTCTTTGACGCAACACACAGCGCACAGCGTCCCGGAGGACTCGGAGGAATGAGCGGAGGAGATTGGCGGCTGGCGTTTCCTTTGGCGAGAGCAGCAGCAGGAGTCGGGATAGACGGCGTATTTGCTGAGACACACCCGAATCCGAAGGAAGCACTCAGTGACGGCCCGAACATGATCCCGCTCGGAAATATGGGCGAATTTCTGGATCAGGTGCTTGCGATTCACAATATCAGCAGGAATTTCGCAGTAGTGGAGTAGTTATTGCGAGCCACAACGTCAGTGAGAATTTCACAGCAGTGGAGTAGTTATTGCGAGCCACAACGTCAGTGAGAATTTCACAGCAGTAGAGTAGTTTCTGCGAGCCACAGCGTCAGTGAGAATTTCGCAGCAGTAGAGTAGTTTCTGCGAGCCACAGCGTCAGTGAGAATTTCGCAGCAGTAGAGTGATTTTTGCTGGTGATTATTTTTGTAGGAGTATTTTTCGGATTAATAATATCATTGAAAGCTGGTGATAAACATGAACGACCGCCTTATTGTTTCGAGATTCGGAGGCAATGCAGCCGCTAACTCTCAGGAAGTCAAGAAGACTCTAGAGATTATCAAAGCAGACTCTGCACGGCGTTATCTTGTAGTATCCGCACCAGGCGCAACGAGTGATAATGTCGGTATCACGGACATGCTGTATATGTGCTACTCAAGCTGCCATAATCATGAAAACTATGACGCTATGCTTGGGGCGATCTCTGCACGCTATAAGGAAATTATTGACGGACTGGGTATGTATTTCGACGTTGACGCGGAAATAGCTGCTCTCAGGCAAAGTTTGGAGGGCGGTATGGATCTCGACTACATCGGAAGCAGAGGAGAGTATATTATCGCGAAGATACTTGCTGACTTTTTGGGCTGGCCGTTCATCGACGCAACTAGCTTGATATTCTTCAACATGAACGGTACTCCAGACACAGCAAAGACCTTCAGAATTGCCGGAGATATTCTGCGTGGACTCGACCGTGCTGTGATTCCCAGCTTCTACGGTGTACTCCCCAACGGCAAAATCAAGACCTTCGTGCGAGGAGACTGCGACACTGCCGGAGCATTGATAGCCTGTTCCGCAAAAGCTGACATGTTCGAGAAATGGAGCGAGGACGCAAAAATCTACAGCACCGATCCCAACGTGATACCTGATGCCGAAATCGTCAGGAACGTCACATATGCCGAAGCTGTGGAGTTGAACTACATAGGCATCCACATAGTGTGGGACAGTGTCGCGTTCATGCTTGAGCAGGCAGGAATCCCCATGAACATTTGCAGCACACATAACCCCACTGAAAGCCTCATGCTCATCACCCCAAAACTGCCCGAAAATATCACGCGCAGTACAGCAGCATGTATAGCAGGACACAAAAACTTCACAGCCGTACACATACAGAAATACGGCCTCAACAAAGTATTTGAGTTCAGTGAAAAACTGTTCGGAGTCTTCGCGAAACACCGCATAGCCTGCCAGCATTACTTGACCGGAATACACAAGATGTGCGTGATTCTGAAAGACCCCGTATTCGACATCAGGAGGAATCAGATTCTCAACGACATTAACGGCGTGATTGCTCCTGATTCCGTGAGAGTGGAGAAGGGTTTAGCGATGATTGCCATAGTCGGCGAGGGCATGGGTACGGTCAAGGGAATCTTCCGGAAAGTTTTCGATGCCATAGCTTACGCAGGAGTGAAGGCCAAAGTTATCGAACACGGAGCTGATGACCTGAATATTATCGTGGGAGTTGCTGATGAGGATTACGAGAAGGCTGTAACTTCGCTGTACAGGTATGTAGTTAAGAATGAGGAGGTTACGGAATAATTTTGCCTCACACTGACCGTGAATTACTGGACTCCGCACGTGAACTCATGCGCACGGAAGCACACGAGATACTTTCTGCGTCCGAACGTCTGACTCCGGACATAGTCATCGCCGCAAAGCTCATACACAAATGCAGGGGGCGTGTAGTCGTTGTAGGTCTGGGCAAATCCGGACACGTAGGCCGCAAAATCTCGGCAACTCTCGCGTCACTGGGTACACCGTCATTCTTCCTCCATGCTGCCGAAGCCTCACACGGTGATTTGGGCATGGTCAGGCCTGAAGACGTGGGACTGTTCATCAGCAACAGCGGAGCATCTTCTGAGGTTGTGGCGTTACTTCCGCACTTCAGGAGGATCGGCGCGAAAATGATCGCCATCACCGGCGCAATGTCCTCACCGCTCGCAGAGTACGCTGATATTGTTCTGGACGCACATGTAGATTCTGAAGGAGACCCTTTGCAGTTAGCACCCATGAGCAGCACGACACTGGAGCTTGTTATCGGCGATGCACTCGCTGCACTGGTTACGATTCTTCGCGGGCTTAGGCGTGAAGATTTCGCACTGTTCCACCCGGGCGGGACACTTGGCCGGAAATTGCTCACGAGAGTCCGGGACGTTATGGGAACTGGCGAGAGTCTTCCTGTGGTCTGCGAAGGAGTCAGCGTGAAGGATGCACTGTTCGTGATCACTGGCAAGGGTTACGGAGCTGTGTGTGTGGTGGATTTTTCGGGAAGGCTCACGGGAATTTTCACGGACGGTGATTTGCGCCGCCTCATGGAGAGACTCGGAACTGGAGCGTTTGACGCGATGATTCAGGACGCTATGACGAAGACACCCAAGACTATTTCACCGGATGCACTCGCGGCTGAGGCTGTGAGAATCATGGAGAATAACGAGATCAGTGTATTGATAGCTGTTGAGGACGGAAAACCAGCAGGCATAATTCACATACACGAGTTACTGAAAGCAGGTATAGCATGAAGATATTGGGCATAATCCCAGCAAGATATTCGTCTACAAGATTTCCCGGTAAGCCACTAGCAGACATTCTGGGCAAGACTATGATTCAGAGGGTATATGAACGCGCAACTCTGGCCAAGAATCTGTGCGGGGTGCTTGTCGCGACTGATGACGCAAGAATTTTCGGGTGTGTGGAGTCTTTCGGGGGAAAAGCCGTGATGACCGACTCGACTCTCCCGAACGGTACAGCTCGGTGCGAACAGGCAGCAAGACTTTTCGGCGTAGACATTGACGCTGTGATCAACATACAGGGTGACGAGCCGTTGCTAGACCCCGTAATGATTGACGAGGCTGCGGAATTGCTGAGGGGTAATTACTGCGTGACGTTGTGCCGTGAGTTCCGTGAAGGTGAGGACGTGAGCAACCCTAACGCCGTAAAGGTAGTCATGTCGCGTGACGGTGATGCACTGTACTTTTCGCGGTCCATCATACCCTACAAGCGCAACGAGTCAGCCCTGCCGTTTTACCAGCATATAGGCATATACGGTTACAGCGTGGACTTCCTGAAGAAGTATGTGCAGCTTCCGAATACTCCCCTAAGTGATGCAGAGTCTCTAGAGCAGCTGAAGATTCTGGAGCATGGGTACAAGATTCGCGTGAAGGTTACGAGTGCGCAGTGTGAGAGTGTGGGTGTGGATACCCCTGAAGATTTGCAGAGAGTGAGAGAGATTCTGAATGCCGAAGTTTGAGCATATAGTAGTGTTGAGTGACGGAATACGCGGGCATTATCACCAGTCGTTAGGCATAGCGGAGTGGCTTGAACGTCTGGGAGGCGGCCGGCTCGAAGGGCATATAGACGTTCCGAAATTCTCAGGCCTGCAAAAATTGATGAAGCTGAAGATGTTTGTGCATGGTCTTGCTTTTCACGGCGGGGCATATTCGCGCGAGTGGCTGAAGTCTGCCGGAATGGGGTTCAAGCGTTTCAAGCCCAACACGTTATTCATCTCTGCGGGAAGTTCTGCGGCACCGTTCTGTCTGGCGTGTGCAAAGGCTACGGGCAACAAGTCCGCTGTCGTGATGACACCTTCGATTCTCGGCACGAAATCCTTCGACTTCGCGATCATTCCCGACCACGACAAACATGACCCCAAAGACAGGAACATACTCACAACTTTAGGCGCGCCGAATCACATTTACCAGCCGGAGCTTGAGCAGGTAGGAGCGAGTTTTTTTGCGGGTAAGGATTTCGGGAACAAGAAAGTAGTTGCTGTGTTGGTGGGAGGCAGTGATGCGAACTACAAGCCTTCTGTTTCGTGGGCAGAGGATGCGTTGGGATCACTTCGCTACGTTGACGGGGTGAAGCTGCTGATTACGACATCAAGACGCACCGGAAAGGCACTAGACGACAAAATCGAGGACATGTTCAGCGGTGAGGCATCTCTCGGGTATATGCTGATCCTCGCGAAGAATCCCAAAGTAAACGCACTCACGGCAATGATGGGCAGAGCTACACACGTGCTTGTGACGGAGGACTCTGTGTCGATGGTGTCGGAGGCAGTGACTGCGGGGTTCAGGGTGGGATTGCTGAGAGTGCCGAGAAGTTCGGATATACTCAAGCAGTTTTTTGGGAGCGGGCCGAAACGGTTTGATGACATGTTCGACAAGATGAGGCGCAGGAATTTGCTGGTAGACTTGGGGAAGACTCCGGACTATAGGGAATTTCTTAGTGTCCCAGAACAGAAACACAATCAGGACTTCAACGAGGCCAAGCGTGCCGCAGAATGGATACTGAATCACCCGTGAGGTGTTGCAAAGACGTTTTTGTAGAGGCTGAAGGTTTTTGCAGCTATCGTAGAAATGTCGAAGTCTTTTGCTCTGGATAGTGCCGCCGAACTGAGGCTATCTGCTTTCGTGATACACTCCCTCATGCAGTGAACTAGTGCCGTAATATCGCGTCTGGGGAAGGGCAATCCGCAATCATCCCGCAAAATTTCCGTCATGCCTCCGCTTTCTGACGCTATAGCCGGTAATCCCGCAGACATCGCCTCAAGCAGACTCAGCCCAAAAGCCTCATCACCCCATGACGGATGAATGTATATATCCGCTCCCCAAAGTACAGGCTTCACGTCGTCAACAAACCCCCAAAACTTCACGCGTTCACTGATTTCCAAAGTGTGCGCAAGTTTATGCAGTGATTCTCTCTCTTGGCCGTCACCAGCAAGCCACAACACAAACCTGTCCGGCTCTTCACACTCTCTCATGAACTCCGCAAAGCCCCGCAATAAATCATCAAAGCCCTTCCAGTCTATGAGCCTTCCCATCCCTAAGAAACATATTGTGCCGTCAGTGAGGCCTTCGGTTTCCCTGATGTGATTACGTACTGAGTTATCTCTAGCATATGCCTTCACGTCCACAGCGTTCGGGATGAGCTGCATTTTTTCGGGAGGGACTCCCTGTGAGAGCATGTACTCATACACCGGAGTCGAACAAGGCAGAATCAGAGCAGCATTCTCGTAATACTTTCGCTTTGGGAATTTGTCGACAGTTGACAGCACGGGGATATTGAGCTTTTTTCCCCATACTCCGCCAATATTCGCCGCAGATGATAGCCGTGTGTGGATGATGTTCGGCTTGACAGTGTCAATAATTTTCCTGAAGCCCCGCGCAAATTCCGGCACAGAAGCAAAAATCGGCCGATACGTATGCACCTCAACGCCCTCACCCTCCAGCAGTCCCGCAAGAGTCCCGCCCGGACGACACACAGCGACATTCTCGCACCCAAGCTCACGCAATGCACCCAACAGCTGAACATACGGCTTCCCCCACGACAGAACATTATCGTCAACGTAATGCAGTACCCTCATCCTCATTTTTGGGCCTCCAGAATTTTCCGGTAAAAGTCTTCAGTTTTTTGCGCAGTCTCCTCAAAAGTCGTGAGTCTCTCCGCACGCAACGGACTCGCTGCCCTTCCCTCAAGCACTCCCCGAATCGCTTCCGTCCACGCAGAAACATCACCCGCAGGCACAAGCGGACCAGACGCTAACGGCCTCAATGGCTCAATGTCCGACGCAAGCACAGGCAATTCCACAGCAAGAGCCTCGTTCACGGTCAACGGCAAGCCCTCCTGAAACGACGGGAACACCAAGCACGCAGACTCACTCATGAATTTTTCTGCGTCGTCACGGAATCCCCAGAACTTCACCCGCTCGGACAGGCCAAGATTCTCCGCAAGTGCCTCGAACTCCTCACGCTGGGCACCGTCACCGAGTACGTCAAGCGTCCAGTTGTAGGCCTTGAGGTTTGCGAGTGCCTGAAGAGCGATGTTTAGGCCTTTGCGTTTCGAGACATAGCCCACGTATAGGAGTCTGGTGTTGTCCGGAAAATATTTCCCATGCCATGAAGTTTTGGGCTTGCGGATTCCGTTGGGTATAGTGATGGAGTTTGCTGGAAGGTATCCGGAGAGTTCGCGGCGTACGGCTTCGGAGACACAGATCACTCCGTCAGCGTGCTTCAGGGGCAGGAGTCCGGCGTTCAGTGAGTAGGGAGCGTGTGCAGTCATGAGCCATGGCGCGCGTGTGAGTGCGGAGAGCCTCCATGCGATCCATGCTGGGACTCGGGAGTGCGCGTGTATGATGGTGAATGTTGGGAGGAGTGAGAGCTTGTGTGCACTGTAGAGTCCGGTAAATATATTTTTGCGGTGTACGGGCAGATGAATCACTCTGACGGATTCGGGAAGGTACTTTTCGAGGTGGCCGCCCCGTGTTGCGAGGGTGATTGTGTGAGAGTGAGTGACTTGCTCGTGGCAAAGCTGGACTACGTAGCGTTCGACTCCGCCTTCTTCAAATTCTGGGACTATGTGGAGAATGTTCATGATAACCTCTGAGAATTTTTGTGTGATTATAGCAAAATGTTATCATTAGCAAAATTCACGAAAGGCTTATTGATTCATGGACGAAGATATTTTAGTCAGCATAGTTATTCCCGTCTACAATGCTGCTCCACACTTAGAGTCTGCTCTCTCGTCAATCATTGCTCAGGTTTACGAACATATAGAGATCATAATTGTGAATGACGCTTCCACAGACTCATCACCCGCCACTGCGCAAACTCTGCTGGAAAACTCCGGCCGCACCTTCAGAATCATCAACCATCCCCGCAATCTCGGGGTCTCCGCCGCCAGAAACACAGGCATTAACTCCGCACACGGCAAATACATATGGTTCTGTGACAGCGACGACATCCCAGACAAATATTTCGTCAGCTCCCTCACCGCTGAGGCACTACACAAACACGCTGATATAGTCTTCTGCGGCCTAAGGCACTACCACGAATCCGATAACAGGCTCGTTGACGACCCCATAACCTTCACTCCGGACTCCGTATCACCGGCAACATACCTCGATGCTTGGGCTTCACGAAAGCTATACTTGTGGAGCGTGTGGAACTTCCTGTTCTCCAGAAAGCTCATCACCGAAAACGGCCTGCATTTTCACGAGGGCTGCATACTCGGCGAGGATACAGAGTTCGTCCTCAAAGCTATAGCTCATGCTTCACGAGTCTCATGCATTGACGCAATACTGTACACATACGTTCACCACAGCGGACAGGCCAGCACTGCACGAACGGGATACGCGAAAATGCACCATCTTGTGCTGGCGAGGATGAGGTCGGGAAATTTCCTGCTCAAGCGCACCCACAGCAAGCGAGTCAGAAAGTACATCCTGAGCTTCTATCTGCCTGACGTTATCGTGAAACACTTCACCGTATGCGCCTCCGAGAATGACAAGCAACACTATACGCGCCTGAAGAGGACTCTGAAGCACAGGGTCTTGCGGAAAATTCTGCTCTCTACTGCGAGATACATACTCACTGAGCCGGAGTTATTCATGAAGTCAATCATGCTGCTGTATGCTCCGGATATATATTACCTGCTCAGAAAGTGACAACAATCATGGACATAAAGCATAAGATTCGGATGTTCAGAAATTTCGGGTTCAAGGTGGGATTTTCCAGTGCATGTTCGTCTGCGTTACGCTGGCCTATGGCTATCACACGCTGGAAGGACAGAAGCATTCTTGACTGGCTCAGAGAAAAATACAGCACCGTCATACAGGCACACACTCAGAATCCCGTTCAGGCAGCCCCTACTAATGGCACACCTCCCGCAATCTGGTCTGTATGGTGGCAGGGAGAAGATCACGCTCCCGAAATCGTGAAGGTGTGTTTCTCCGCCGTCAACAAGCACAAAGGCTCACACCCCTTCAGAATCATCACTAGGGACAACTTCAGGGAATATGTCGACCTTCCCGAACACATCACCCGCAAAGTTCAGGACGGCACTATGTCGTTCACGCACTTCTCCGACATTCTCAGGGTGTACCTGCTGTATCACTACGGTGGCTTGTGGCTGGACTCTACTATGTTGGTTGTTGACGACATACCGGAAGAGATTTTCAGGCGGGAATACTTCAGCATCAAGAGCGGCTTCAACCCTAAGAGCTTTTCTGTGCCTATGGGACGCTGGACATCATTCTGTCAGGCAGCACATAAGGGCAGTATGTTATGCGGTTTTGCTCTGGACCTTCACGTAGAGTACTGGAAGGAGCAGACTATGCCGGTTGACTATATCCTGATCGACTATATATATGCTCTTGCCTATGAGGAATTTCCGAAGTGCAGGGAGCTTTTGGATTCTGTTCCGGTGAACAACAGGGATACTGAAAACCTTATGCCTATACTGAATCAGAAATGGGATGCTCAGAAATTCGCGGCACTCTCATCTGCAACAAGATTCTTCAAGCTGTCGTGGAAACACAAGTTCGTGAAGGAGATTGCTGGACATGAGACATTTTACGGGCATTTGTCGGCCAAGTGAATTTATGCATGAGATATTAAGTAAGTGATACAGTGCACATCGGCAGAAAAATGGTAGAATATTCACTCATTAATTCATAGATACTTGCCCCTTTGTCTGAGAAATGAGGGGGTAATTTTTTATTTACATTGTGTGCAAACATATTTATGCAGTAACTTTTGTGCATGACAGCTTGACATTTCATCAAAGGAGGCTTAATCTGCTACCAAAATCCAAGCCGTCATGTCAAGACAACCACAAACATTTAGTTACGGGAGAATACCCGCTACCGGTGGCTAGCCGGGAAGTCAAGCCTTCAGACTGCCGTATAAACTTGAGTAGCTTTTGCGAAAGAGGGCAGGAAAAGCCTGAAGTATCAGGAAAGAATAAGGAATCATCCAGTAAGATATAATATTTATTTGGTAGCAGAGAATAATAGTGTTTGCTCAAATTATGAGTTATCTTCGTGACGGCTCACCTGTCAGCGTGGGGATAATTACTGTCGCGTTGATGCTGTTTTTCGGATTCGCCCTCACCAGAATCACCAAGCTCCTCAAATTACCCAACGTTACCGCCTACATAGTTACAGGTATCCTAATCGGCCCTTACTGCCTGAATCTAGTCCCTGATATCGTGGTGGAATACACATCATTTCTGCCGGACGTAGCATTAGCGTTCATAGCCTTCAGCACCGGCCAATTCTTCAGGTTCAGCGCACTCAGAGGCAACGGCACAAAAGTCCTCATCATCACCGTACTGGAGGCATGTGTAGCTTCGGTGTTCGTGTTCATAGCGGCATATTTCGTCCTGCGCATGGATCTGGCCTTCTCGATCGTACTCGCTGCCCTAGCTTCAGC
Source organism: Synergistaceae bacterium (assembly GCA_017455085.1). The sequence goes on along the minus strand of JAFTBT010000159.1, from coordinate 2,061 downwards.
AACAGCCCCAGCCTCCACAATGATGACCATCCGCCAGACAGGAGCACACGGCGATTTCGTCAACACACTTTTGCAGGTTGTAGCCCTCGATGACGTTGTGGGACTCTTGGCCTACAGCATAGCTATTTCTGTAGCACTGGCTTCTTCGGTGAGTGCTTCAGGTTCGGGCTTCGATGTCAAAAACGTAATCACTCCGATACTCCTGAATATCGCGAGCGTGATTTTGGGTGCTATGCTCGGAGTCTTGTTGAAGATGATGTTTTTCCCGAAGCGTTCAACGGATAACAGGCTGATTCTTTCTGTGGCTGTGCTGTTCGGATTCTGCGGTGTGTGCCAGATTTTGGGAGTGTCGCCGTTATTGGGATGTATGTTCATGGCAACGGTGTACATCAACATTACTGATGACGATAAACTCTTCAAGCAGCTCAACACCTTCAGCCCTCCGTTCCTGCTGTTGTTCTTCGTGAGGAGCGGTGTGAATTTTGACTTAGGAGCGTTGACCGGTTCGCAAACTACAGGGAGTACTTCACTGCTGGTGCTGGGTATAGTGTATTTTCTGGTCAGGATCGCGGGGAAATATGCCGGAGCATTTGCGGGGTGCTTGATCACTCACAAGGATAGACTCGTCCGGAACTACTTGGGACTCGCGCTGATTCCGCAGGCTGGAGTCGCAATAGGCCTCGCAGAACTCGGAGCTAGGACTCTCGGCGGAGACACGGGCAGTGCATTGCGGACGGTGATACTTGCGTCAAGCGTCCTGTATGAACTTATCGGGCCGGGCTGTGCGAAATTGTCGCTGGCGTTGTCGCACTCGTACGGTGACGGAGTGGAGGAGCCTGTGAAGGTCATCAACCCTGACGAGGAGGACAAGCACATAGTGAACGTACTGATTGAGCGGATACGGGAGATTCAGAGTGAGCTACCCGAACATGCTCAGACCGGAACAGTTCAGGCAGGCAGTAACACACATGCAGCTCACACAATGGCGAGACACTTTCACTCCAACAACGTCAATTACAGACACGTATAACACATAAACCATGCTCATAAAAACATAATGCATCCCTCGTAACTCAGCGGGGGATGTTTTCATCTACAATAATTTGCCAAATAATCAGCCGTTATGATATAAAATATTCACTCACACATTTATTTTCACGAAAGGATTGATCCCAATATGCAAATGTATCTTACTGCACTCAAGGACTTACTCATGCAGTCCGGATTTGCAGGCCTCACACAAGGTAATATCATCATGATTCTTGTGTCGTTCGTACTCCTATATCTGGCTATCGGAAAAGGCTTCGAACCGTTATTGCTCGTACCTATCGCGTTCGGCTGCCTTCTGGTGAATCTGCCACTTTCCGGAATCTGGGACGAGTTCAACGAGACCACTCACACAATAGGCTTCCTGCGTTCACTGTACTACGGCGCAGAGTTCGAGATCTACCCGATACTCATATTCTTAGGCATCGGAGCAATGACCGACTTTGCTCCCCTCATCGCCAACCCGATAACGTTCTTGCTCGGAGCAGCGGCACAGTTCGGAGTGTTCGTGGCCTTCATCGGTGCAAACTATCTCGGCACGCTCACTAACGGATTCGTTTCCTTCAACATCAAGGAAGCAGCCAGTATCGCCATCATCGGAGGAGCAGACGGCCCAACCAGCATATACTTGACCGTTATGTTGGGACAGACGCAGATTCTCGGAGCGGTTGCAGTTGCGGCGTATAGCTACATGTCGCTCGTGCCTATGATTCAGCCTCCGGTGATCTACCTGATGACCAGCAAGAAGGACAGAGGAATCATAATGGGACAGCTCCGTCCGGTCAGCAAGCGCGAAAAGATTCTGTTCCCTATCATCTGCACAGTGGTATCCGGCCTGATTCTGCCTGCATGTGTTCCGCTGGTGGGTACGCTGATGTTCGGGAATCTCCTTCGTGAATGCGGAGTAACTGAGAGACTCAGCAACACCGCCCAGAACGAACTCATGAACATAGTAACGATATTCCTTGCGCTGTCAGTCGGCTCAACGATGGCCGCAGAGAGATTCTTGACGCT
>JAFTBT010000158.1 GCA_017455085.1 Synergistaceae bacterium | reverse complement strand
TCAGTAAGTGTGTATGATGTTTTCCGGCGGGGATGTTTCTCAGCAAGTGCATATGATGTTTTCCGACGGGGATGTTTCTCAGCAAGTGCATATGATGTTTTCCGACGGGGATGTTTCTCAGTAAGTGAGTGTGATGTTTTCCGGCGGGGATGTTTCTCAGTAAGTGAGTGTGATGTTTCCCGACAAGGCCATCATTTCCTCCTAATGCCTATTATTCGGAAAAATACTTGTATTCTGAGAATCTTTCACTAGTTGTGATATTATTTCTCCCAATCACATTGACAAAGGGGAAATTTTCACATATGGATGATATTTATTCGCGTCGCCCTTTCGACAGTCAGGGCAGAAATTTCCGCATAGACCCAGATGATTTACTTTTTGCAAACCAGCAGAGGCCAAGACCTCAGCCTAAGAAAAAATCAGCCCCCAAATCTCAGCAGACTAAGCCCCGAAAACCTAAAGCCCCTAAAAAGAAAAAGGGTGTCTCTATCCTGAAATTAATGCTGATGTCCATACTGTTGGTGATTCTACTGGCAACCGGTGCCCTCAGTGCAGGAGTCGCGTGGTATGTCGTAAAACTTTCCGAAGACCTCCCCAGTATGCTCGAACTCGCTAACCCCAAGAGCAGCCTTCCGTCCATACTCTACGACAGAAACGGTGAAGTCATCGCCCGGCTCTTCATCGAGAACAGGACTCCCCTTGAGCTTGCGGAGGTCTCACCCCATCTCGTGAGGGCAGTCATCGCAGCAGAAGACTCGGCTTTCTACCAGCACGGCGGAATCAGAATCGGCTCTATTCTTCGTGCACTGTACACTGACATCGTCGAGAAGGGCAAAGTTCAGGGAGCCAGCACCATCACTCAGCAGCTCGCAAGGAATCTATTTCTCTCACACGAAAAGAGCATCACAAGAAAGGCCAAAGAAATTATTATTGCTATGAGGCTTGAAAAACTCTTCCAGAAAGACAAGATACTTGAGTTATACCTGAACACTATTAACTTCGGCAAAGGTGCTTGGGGCGTGGAGACAGCAGCACACACGTACTTCAACAAGTCCGCAAGAGATCTAGACCTTGCAGAGTCAGCCGTACTCGCCGGACTCATCGCCAACCCCGGACGCTATAACCCACTCTCCAGCATCAGCAACGCAAAATCCAGACAGAACTACGTGCTTTCACGAATGGAGACTCTCGGATGGATCAGCCCCGAACAACGGCAAGCAGCATACGCCGAAGAATTGACCCTCAACGACAAGCCCGGCAACAGAATCGAGGAGTTCAACCGAGCACCGTATTTCGTGTCGCATTTGCTGTTCAACGATTTACTGCCCAAATACGGCAAGGATGAAGTTTACAGCGGAGGTATGCAGATATACACGACTCTGGACGTGAATCTTCAGGACAAAGCCCGCGAAGCTATTCAGGGCCTCAACAAAAACGTGATGGGTGCTTTGGTGTGCATTGAGGCAGATACAGGCGAAGTACTTGCTCTTGTCGGAGGTAAGGACTTCAAGGAAAGCAAGTTCAATCGCGCGACTCAGGCTATCCGTCAGCCGGGATCGAGCTTCAAGCCCATAGTCTACGCCGCAGCTATTGAGGAGGACGTTATGCCCACAGACCATTTTCTTGATGCACCGATAACCTTCAAGCAGAAGGGGGCAGGCAATAAAGGCTGGTCTCCACATAACTCAAGCAATGGTTACGCCGGAGAAGTTACCCTGCAGAGAGCTTTAGTGCAGTCGTACAACACTGTAGCAGTTCGTGTAGCGGCGTATATAGGCACTGACGCGATCGTACAGATGGCTCGCAACATGGGCATCGAGAGCAAATACGTCCCCAACGATTTATCTGTAGCACTCGGTTCTGCGAGCTTGACCCCGCTGGAAATGGCTACGGCCTTCAACTGCTTCAACAACGGCGGAAAAAGAATCGTTCCCCTCATGATTCGGGAGATCAAGGACAGGGACGGCAACACCATAGAGCAGAGAAGTACAGCTATAGCTCAGGCAATGAGGCCGGAGACCGCCTACACGATACGCTCAATGCTGCAAGACGCTGTGAAGTCCGGTACAGGTAAACCCGCCGCCATCAAGAATATCAACACTTTCGGGAAAACAGGCACGTCAAACGACTTCATAGATGCATGGTTCTGCGGAGGAGTACCGGGACTCACTACAGCTGTGTATGTCGGACGTGATGACCACAAATCTATGGGCAGGAGAGCTTTCGGCGGAACTGTTGCCGCTCCTGTGTGGAGGAAGTTCATGCAGTATGCGGTCGGAGTCATGGAGACTCCCGCGAATTTCGAGAATCCTCCGGAGTGGGTTGAGGTCGATAAAGTCGCCATATGCAGAGCCTCAGGCTACAGAGCTAGATCGGGCTGCCAGAGCGTGACGTTGTTCTTTCCGAAGGGCAAAGCTCCCACTGCGTCATGCCCGCTTCACGGAGGAAGCTACAGGGCTGCTGATAATGACCCAAGAGGTCCGAGACTGTTCCTAGTTGAGCAGGATGATACGTATTACGCCAACATGCAGAGCCGCGAGCGTGAAGATAAGCCCTCGAGATCCTCAGCACCTAAGGAAGACGCTACTGCTGCAGCTCATCAGCAGGTTACAGCCCAGACTTCACCGGCAGCCATTCCCAGACCTAACCCTCCGGCACCGAAGAGGCAGGAGCCAAAACTCAACGAGGTCGAACAGCGTTACCAGCAGCTGCTCAAAGAATACGGCCTGATGTAGATACTCACTCACAAAGTCCCTCCAGAAATAACGGGGGGATATTTTTTTGCTGGTAGGTTATAATCACATCATCAATTCCCAAATCACAAGACAATACAAATTTTCGAGGGAGGTAATTTCTCATGGCATTATTTGCTCAGGATAAGAATCTCGCTATGGAACTCGTCCGCTCTGCTGAAGCCGCAGTCATGGCATCCGGCCGCTGGTTCGGTCTCGGCGACAAAAACGAAGTCGACCGTGCTGCAGTCGAGGCTATGCGCTACGTACTTCACGGCGTGGAGATGAAGGGTGTAGTCGTCATCGGCGAAGGCGAAAAGGACGAAGCCCCCATGCTCTTCAACGGCGAACAGGTCGGCACAGGCACAGGCCCCGAAGTAGATATAGCTGTAGACCCCATAGACGGCACGCGCTTAATGGCTCAGGGGCAGGATGGAGCTATCAGCGTTATTGCAGCAGCACCCAGAGGCTCAATGTTCAGCCCCGATAACCTGTTCTACCTCAACAAAATAGTTACCGGTCCGGAAGCAGCAGGATATATAGACATTCAAGCCCCCATAGAGTTCAACGTCAGGATAGTTGCGAAAGCGAAGGGCAAAAAAATCGAGGAGACCACTGTAGTCATGCTGGATCGGCCAAGAAATCACGATATTCTCCAGAAAGTCAGGGCACTCGGCGCAAGAATCAGGCTCATCGGCGACGGTGATGTTGCAGGCGCATTGATGACGAGTCTTCCCGGACATGAGACAGCGGATATTTTGCTGGGCATAGGCGGCTCACCGGAGGCAGTGATTACGGCGTGTGCTATGAAGTGTCTCGGAGCAAACATGCAGTGCCAGCCGTACTTCAGGAATGAGGACGATGAAGCACGTGCAAGGGAACGCGGACTCACTAAGGATACTATTCTCACGATTGACGACCTTGTGAAGAGCGATAATGTATTTTTCGCAGCAGCTGGAGGTTCTGACGGTGATTTACTGCGCGGAGTACACTATCACGGTGCGCATATCGAGACTAATTCCCTGTGCATGAGGAGCAGTTCAGGCACGATCAGGTTCATTTCTGCAACGCACTCACAGAAAAAACTCGAAGAAATGGGCGGAAATATCGCCTATGACCCGACCGTAAAAGAGGAGCTTGGACTGTAATGCATATCATCAGCGCACTCACTGCTTGGCTTGTCGACACCATCGGCAAAATGGGCTATACCGGAATAATCTCGTTGATGTTTCTGGAGTCCTCGTTCTTTCCTTTTCCCAGCGAAGTAGTAATGCCTCCCGCAGGTTATCTTGCGTGGAAGGGTGAAATGTCGCTGATACTTGTTTTGCTTTCCGGAATAGCCGGGAGTATTTTGGGTGCGCTGTTCAACTACTGGATAGCGGTGAAGTTTGGCCGTCCATTTTTGCAGAGGTGGGGCAAGTATTTTTTTGTGTCTCCTGAGAGCATAGACAAGGCTGATGAATTTTTCTTGAAGCATGGACACGTCAGCACCCTAGTGGGAAGGTTATTGCCAGTGATTCGTCAGTACATATCTCTTCCCGCAGGAATAGCCAGAATGCCACTGAAGGTGTTTACGCTGTACACGACTATAGGTGCGGGAACGTGGGTAGTGGTGTTGACGTTTGCGGGGTATTTGCTTGGGGAGCATCAAGAACTGCTGAAGGAGTACCTGCACGTGATCAGTATAGGGTGTATTGCGTTGGCGTGCGTGATAGCTGGAGTGTATGTGCTGATTCTAAAGCGGCGTAAGAATCGTGAACAGGCACAACATCATGAATAAAAGGCGTAACCAATCATGAACGGACACAACACTATGCACAGAAACAACATCATGAACGAAAGGCGCAATCAATCATGAACGGACAAAACACTATGCACAATCACAACATCATGAACGAAAGGCACAGTAAACTATGAACGGGATTCCGGGCGTAACTCTAAGGGGTATCGAGGCTCTGCAAGTAGAAGTAGAAGTAGATATATCCGGCGGGCTGTTCAACTTTACGATTGTGGGTATGCCTGATACTGCGGTGAGAGAGTCTCGCGAAAGAGTCAGGGCTGCACTTCGGTCTATGGGTCTGCCTCTGAAGGGCAGAATCTCGGTGAATCTTGCTCCGGCAGATATCCCAAAAGAAGGCGCACTGCTTGATCTTCCGATAGCTCTGGGGATGCTTCAGGCAACACAACACATCAAGGAATGCCCAAAAGGTATATACATGGGAGAGCTTGGGCTTGATGGAAAACTTCGGAGAGTCAGGGGAGCTGTTCCCGCCGCACTGCTGGCCAAGAAGCTGAATGTACCGTTGTATCTTCCCACAGAGAACGCCGCAGAAGTAGCCATAGTTCAAGGTTTAGAAGCATACTGTGCTGACAGTTTGGGAGAACTGTTCATGATGCTAATTGGTCATGAACCGCTGAAGCCAGTACCTCCTGCAAAGATTGATACTATGCAGCTGACTCCTGACACAGATTTTTCGGACATCAAGGGGCAGAAAAGTGCCAAACGTGCCGCAGAGATAGCCGCCGCAGGACACCATAATTTACTGCTTGTCGGGTCGCCTGGAAGCGGAAAGACCATGATTGCGAAAGCTCTTGCAGGAATACTGCCTCCATTGACTGACGAGGAGCTTGTGGAGACGCTCATAGTCAGAAGCACTCTCGGAATGAACGCTAAGCCGACACGTGAAAGGCCTTTCCGGACGGTACACTTCACCGCAAGCACAGTATCTATCTGCGGAGGAGGAGCGAATTTACGGCCTGGAGAAGTCTCGCTGGCGCACAGGGGAGTGCTTTTTCTGGATGAGTATACGGAGTTCAGCAGGGACTTGACCGAGAGTCTTCGCGCTCCCATTGAGGACGGAGTGATCACCGTAAGCAGGGCAGCAGGAAGCGTAGTGTATCCGGCGCGAGTATTGTTGGTGCTGGCGGCGAATCCGTGTGCATGCGGGTATGCTGGAGACCCTGTTATGCCATGTACATGCACCCCAAACGAGTTAGAACGTTACAAGAAAAAGCTGTCGGGGCCTATCATGGACAGGATAGATCTGCAAATAAAAGTCCCTAGACTCTCGATGGAAGAATTGATGTCGTTCAAGAATGATAGCAGTACACAAGAATCCAGCGCAGAGATTCGTAAGAGAGTGATCAAGGCCAGAAAAATCCAGCAGGACAGGTGGAGGGAGTTCGGTTTCAGCTGCAATGCTGAGATACCTGAGAGACTTGTACGGAAATATCTTGAACCTCCAGACGATTTGAAGGAATATCTTGCACTGATGGCCGCAAAAATGAACTTGTCAGGGCGTGGACTGAGCAGGGTTTTGAAGATTGCTAGGACTATTGCTGATTTGGATGGTAAGGAGGACGTAACGAAGGCTCACCTCAGTGAAGCAATAATGATGCGTCAGGGAAATAGTAAGTGATAAAAAGCAGCCTCCTCTTTTTTGCTGAGTGGGTTTGTGTTTCTTACGGTCTAGTATGCACCCATATACTCAAGCCAAAAGGTGATAAAAATAGCCCCCCTATTTTGTGAAGGGGGGTTGTGTTTCTTATCATGTGCTAAAACTTAATCGTCATCATATTCGTAATCATAACCACGTTTGCGGCGTTCCTTGAGTAGTGCACTGATATGAGCCGCCAGAAATGCCCAGAACAATCCTATCGCTAAACCTGCTCCAGTACATAGCAGAACTATTCTTGTGCGTCTTGGCCCGTACTTGGAATCAGGAGGTGTTGCTCTGTCTACTATCATGATTGTGGATAGGTCACTTGCTTCGCTGAGTCTTGCATTCTCGTACTGCCTGAGCATAAGTTCATACTTGGCCGTAGCAAAACGCAGATTCCTCATGTAACGCTGGTATTCGACACCGAGTTCCGGCACTTGCCCGATTGACGAAAGCAGATCTCCCGAAGTTGAGCCTCCCCACCTGTCAGCTCTCTTCTGTTCCTCCTCCAGTTTCCTGAGTTCCTTGTTCATGGCCTCAAGCTCCGACTGTGCAAGCCTGAGTCTGGGGTTGTCCCTTCGTGCATAGCTGCTCAGAGTCGAAATCTCCACGTTCTTGGCCGCGATTCTGTTGCGTAAACTGTTGATTGAGGCTAGCAACGCTCCTGTCTGTGACTCGAACGCTATAACTCCTCTGGACTGCTGGTAATTGATGAGGTCTGCTTCTGCGGTATTGAGTTCCTGCTGGGACTGGATAAGCTGATTCTCGAAGAACCTCATGCGCTGCTGGGCATCGTTCACGGAAAGCTCACGGAGTTTATTCTGGAGTTCGTCAACGAAAGCATTAGCCATGTCTGCGGCTTTCTGAGGGTCTCTGTGAATATATGCGACGCTCAATATTCCGCTTCTGGATTCTTCTGTGGTATCCAGCCCTCCAAGAGCTGCCGATCTTGCCCGCATGCGTACATCAATACTAAGTGTCTGCATAAGGTTGAATCTGTCGACTATGGCATCCACAACAGAATCTCCCCTGAGAATCCCGATCATCATCTGGGTGCTTGAGCCTGAACTCGGAAGCCCGACAAGATCCGCAATGCCTCCAAGACCTCCAAGCTGAGCAAGTCCGCTGCCTCCTCGTGGAGGAATGATTCTGCATACAGCACGGTATGTCAGCGGCAGACTCAATGCGAAAAATACAGATGCTACTCCGAATATCGTGGTCAGGAAAATTATCAGCCACTTCCTGCGCCAAATTATCATGAAAATATCGAGCAATGATAGTTCTTCTTCTTCGTACATGTCATCGTTAGGCATGTTGTAGATCAATCCTTCCTTAGTGGATAATTTCGTGTGATTATAGCATTACAGTTCATACAGCACATGTATACACGCATCACTCAGTGCCTTGAGGCTGGACACCTGACGCTCAAGTGGCAGTCCCGAAGCCGCATACGCTAACGGCAGTTCAGTACAGCCCATCGTTACTGGGACATTGCGCTCCTCCCAAAGCTCAAGCACTACGTTCTTCATGGTCTCTCCAGCAGCGGGCATATCTCCTGCTTTCACGAGGCGCACGCATTTCTGGATACGTTCCTGCTGTTCTGGTGAGGGCTTCAGAAAGTGATACTGCATTTTCTCAGCGCACACAGGGTATATCAGGCTCTTCTGTGTTCCGTCAGTCGCAAGCAGCCATGAGCAATTACCCTGACTGAGTTCCTTTGCGGCCTCTACAGTAGCTTCGACAATGTGAATCAACGGCACAGGGAGTTCGTCACGAAAATGGTCGATGAAGTAGTGAGCAGTGTTGCACGGAACAGCTAGGACATCCGCGCCCCAGTTCACGAGCTGCAGAAGGTTGCGCCTGATTACGGGTTCAGGGTCAGGGCCAAGACCCATAAGGCCATCGCTTCGGTCGGGAGTCTCAGGATCGGAGAGCATGATGATTTTCGGGTGCTGTGAGTCGTCGTGAGCAGGGCAGTCTCTTGCGAAGATACGCAGGAACTCAGCGCAGGCAGCGGGTCCCATTCCGCCGAGTACTCCGATAGTTTTTGCTGGACGGGTTAGCATAATTATTACCTCCTTTTAGGAATGCTTGATTTAATTCGTGAATGGTCTAAAATTTCTTATTATCCATACTATCACAATTTCAGAAGGGAGAAATACATTAATGTATTCGTTTTTAGGCGGCCTAGTGATTCTCGTGCTGGGCTACATGATTTATGGCGCAATAGTCGACAAGATTTTTGCTCCTGACGACAGAAAGACTCCTTGTGTTGCTCATCCCGACGGCGTGGACTTCGTGCCTATCACTCCGGGGCGTGCGTTCCTGATTCAGTTGCTGAACATAGCGGGCTTAGGGCCTATATTCGGTGCACTTTCTGGCGCAATCTGGGGGCCTCAGGTCTATTTATGGATAGTGTTCGGAACAATCTTTGCCGGTGCTGTTCATGACTATCTTGTAGGAATGCTCTCGGTCAGGAATGACGGCGCAAGTGTCTCCGAGATCACCGGAAAATATCTCGGCGGGTTCATGCTTCAGATTATGCGTCTGTTCTCTGTGGTGCTGCTGGTGATGGTCGGAGTCGTGTTCATGGTCGGGCCGGCCGGACTGCTTGCAAGATTATTTGTTCAGGGTACAAGTGCTGTATCCGGTGGAGCGTCTGCTGCTACAACGCTTTGGGGTTATGACATACCCACTTGGACAAATATACTTACAATAGTAATTCTCGTTTATTATTTCCTTGCAACACTTCTTCCCATTGATAAGGTCATCGGAAAAATCTACCCGCTGTTCGGCCTGTGCTTAATCTTCATGGCGATAGGTATCGGCGGAATGACAGTCTACAATCACATTCAGGGAACGAAGCCCATGATTGAGCTGTGGGAAGGCCTGTACAACATGCACCCAGACGCAGCAAATCAGCCTATATGGCCGTTGATGTTCATCACAGTAGCATGCGGAGCTATTTCCGGCTTCCACGCAACGCAGTCCCCGTTAATGGCGAGATGCTTAACGAGTGAGCGTCAGGGAAGATTCGTATTTTACGGCGCAATGGTAGCTGAGGGAGTAATCGCGCTGATTTGGGCAAGTGCAGGTATAGCGTTCTACAATACTGGAGTAGGCGGAGAATTTTCCACTGCGGCACTTGCAGCGATAAAGGGCGGCAATTCAAACTCTGTTTACGAGATTTCTATCGGACTTCTTGGCCCTATAGGAAGTATTCTTGCAATTCTCGGTGTTGTTGCTTGCCCGATAACTTCAGGTGATACGGCATTCCGCAGTGCAAGATTGACGATTGCGGACTGGTTCAAGATTGACCAGAAGGGATTTGCTCCTCGTCTTGTGCTGGCTCTTCCGTTACTGGCAGCAGGATACTTCATTTCTCTGGCGGACTACACAATAGTATGGCGTTATTTCTCGTGGTCAAACCAGACTCTCGCAATGATAGCTCTGTGGGCAGGTGCTGTGTATCTTTGCAGGAACGTCGGTGCAGGAAAAGGCTTCATGGCAGCGATTCCGGCAACGTTCATGTCGGCAGTGAGTGTAACGTACTTCTGCATAGCTCCGGAGTGCTACCTGATGCTTGAGAGAAATCTTGCGTACGGGATCGGAATAGCTGTAGCGGTGCTGTTCTTTGCGATCTACTACATCAGAGTCTATGCCCCTGAATCAAAGAAAGCGTAACGACTCATGAAGAAACTTGTACACATTGAGGGCATGGGCTGCATGAAGTGTGTAGCACATGTGAAGGAAGCACTCGAAGGACTCGACGGAGTGAGTTCTGCTGAGGTGAGCCTTGATGGAAAAACGGCGCTGGTCACTCTCACGAAGGACGTTGCTGATGATGCGATAAGTTCTGCGGTTGACGAGGCAGGGTATGACGCTGTGAAGATAGAGGCAGCGTAACAAGAAGTTATGAATCTATGGGCAGGCTGTACGTGAATGTGCGGCCTGTC
>JAFTBT010000157.1 GCA_017455085.1 Synergistaceae bacterium | reverse complement strand
TATTTGAAGACTTTGATCCTCATATCTCCCAGACTGAGGCCGTTTGTTTTGGTGACGATTGCAGCTTCCTGAATTCCATCGCCGTCAAAATCTCCGGCAAGAGCTGCGACCGCTGACTGTTTCCAGTGCTCAGTACCCCAGTTCTGCGGGCCTGTGTGAACGCCGTCGGACAAGAGACTTGTTACTCTTACAGTGTTTCCGTTAGGACTAGTTACTCTGTAGATATTGCAATACACTCCTGTATTATCATTCCAGGCCATAACTATTTCGTTCTTGTAGCCATCTCCGTCAAAGTCGCCTGCTGCGATATCGACTCCCCAGATACCATCCGAATAGTCCTTGAGTTTCCAGCCTTGAGAGTCTCCGCCGTCAACAGCTAGTTCGGTTTGGGTAATATTACCGGATTCATTTCTGTCGAGCGTGAAGAAGCTGAAGTGAAGAGTACCGTTTACAGCCATTTTTGAACTGTGAGCGTAGACGAAAACGTCTTTATTCTCAAAGCCCTTTACTGTCAGGTTTGCGGTGCCCCAGAGCTGGCGATTGTTCTTCCACCACCAATTATTGCTTGGGGAGGGGGAGGTTATGTTGGCACTGTCCTCTGTACCGACACTGTTGAGCGTCTGATAGCCATATAGGCCGTCAGGGTTGGTGTCGAGGCCTGAAGTTGCGTAGACGATATTGCGCCTGTTCCCGAAACGTTTTGAGGAAACAGCCAAGTCCATCCTCTGCACAACGTTTGTTGCAGGATCCACCGGCTTATAATTTGAATCAAAATGCACAAAATCGCCGAATCTCTTTCTCACAGAGCCGTCTGCGCTGATCGTCAGGATGCTGGACTTGTAGCGCAAGCCTGAGCCATATTGATGACGCTCAAAAATCATCAGAGAGTGTTTCGGAATCTCCGGGAAGTCCGAGCCTGTTGCGGTCTTGACGAGATCCGTGATAGACCCGAGAGACTTACCGCCTATCGTTACGGCCTCACTGGGCGCAATGCCCCCCCCCCAGTACGTAAAACAACTGAGCATACACACAGCCGCAACGAACTGGACTAGAAACTTTTTGTAGTTCATAATAAATTCCTCCTTTATGTTTGAGGTAACAATGAATTATACCACGTATTCCAGAAAAAACACTGCTATAATAATGCGAAACTTAGGAGGTGCATTCACACAATGACTGAACGCGAAAAAATGACTCTTGGCCTGCCATACAACCCCACTGATGATGAACTATGTATGTTACGCGCAAAAGCTCACCGCCTGTGTCAGGACTTCAACCGCCTGTACGACACTGACGAATACGGACGCTGCACCATACTTCGGGAACTGCTGCCTGACTTTGACGAGGAAGAAATATATTTTCAGGGGCCGATATATTTCGACTACGGCATGAATATACATATAGGAAGAAACTTCTACGCTAACTTCAACTGCACGATTCTGGATATATGCCCGGTGAACATTGGGGATAACGTCATGCTGGGAACAGGTGTATCACTTTTGACTGCGCTCCATCCGCTGAGGTGGCAGGACAGAAACACAAAGATACTTCCGGACGGGAGCGTGTTTGCTCAGGAATCCGGAAAGCCCATCACGATAGAGTCTAACTGCTGGCTCGCGTCGAGCGTAACAGTAACCGGAGGGGTAACCATAGGCTTTGGCAGTGTCATCGGAGCGGGAAGTGTAATAACGCGTGATATACCTGCGAATGTGTTTGCGGCAGGGAATCCGTGCAGGGTGATCCGTGAAATCGACAACAACCAGACTCCGGAGGCGTTGCAGGCATGAACCCAAACATTAACGCACTTGGTGACGCAGACGTTGAGAGAGTGAGTTACTGGGTCTATGCTCCGGGAGGACAAGCATGTATGTGGGAAGATTTCTTTTCACGCAGAGTTATGGGACTCGGATGGAGTGAGCTGGGCGACCTGAATGCATATCAGGGCAGGGAAGCAATAAGGCTGAAGCTCCGTGAAGTTTACGGGGGCATGTCGTCACGTACGAATGATTCTCTTGCACTGTGGCAGTTCGCGCATGACATGAAGCCCGGTGATGTGGTCTTCGCAAGAAAAGGACGTTCTGAGATCGTCGGAAGGGGAATCGTTGAGTCTGGCTACATGTTCGACACTGAAGATGAAGCCGGTTATCCACATATACGCAGAGTGCGATGGACTCATAATAACAGCTGGCATATTGACAAAAAGTTAAATATAAAGGTACTCACAGATATTACTGACAAAACAGACACAGTGAATAGACTATCAGCCCTGTTTGAGGACGAATACACCGAAGACGACACTCCAGCAGTGGAATATCCGCCGTATACTATGCAGGATCTCTTGAGGGAAGTATTCATCAGTGAGAAAGACTACAGGACATTAACCGGACTTCTGCGCACAAAAATGAACATCATCCTTCAGGGTGCTCCAGGCGTGGGAAAAACTTTTTTGGCGAAACGTCTGGCGTATTCCATGATGGGCGTGAAAGACATTCAGCGAGTCATGATGATTCAGTTCCATCAAAGTTATTCATACGAAGATTTTATTATGGGCTTTAGGCCTTCTGAATCTGGCTTTGAGCTGAAGCCCGGAGTGTTCTACAACTTCTGCAAACGCGCTGAAGACGATCCCGATAATGATTACTTCTTCGTGATAGACGAAATCAATCGCGGAAACCTCAGCAAAATTTTCGGTGAGCTGTTCATGCTGATAGAGAACGACAAGCGTGGCAGCCGCAGCAAACTGCAATTACTGTACTCTGATGAACTCTTCTACGTTCCTGAGAATCTATACATCATCGGCCTGATGAACACAGCAGACAGGAGTCTCGCAATGCTGGACTACGCACTCAGACGGAGATTCGCATTCTTTGAGCTGAGAGCAGGTTTTGCTTCTGAGGGCTTCAGGGCATACACGGAATCGCTGGACAGTCCGAGATTCGAGGCACTGATTCGGTGTGTGGAGAGCCTGAACGAAAACATAGCCGCAGACGACTCACTCGGTGAAGGGTTCTGCATAGGGCACAGCTATTTTTGCAACTTAACTGCTGACGAACTGGACAGCACAAAATTATCCGGCATAGTTGAGTACGAACTAATCCCATTGCTGAAAGAATACTGGTTTGACGAGCCGCAGAATGTCCGTGAATGGAGCAGCAGACTCAGGGACGCGATAAAGTGATCAGGATTCAGAATATATACTACATGCTGGCGTATGCTTTTCGAGTCCTGAATGAGTCCGGATACAGGAGGTTAGGGAGTGAAGATTTCGCCAACACTGCGGAGCTTTTTGCGGCGGTTCTTGCGCGGGGGATAAGCACTCAGCTCAAGCACGGACTTGGCCGGGAATATATCGAACATACGGATTCAGTATCTTCATTGCGAGGAAAAATAGACGTATCCGGCTCGATCAAGACTCTGGCATTTCTTCGCAGTCAGATGCTGTGTACGTACGATGATTTTTCTGTGGACTCGTACATGAACAGGATAATCAAGTCCTCAGTGATGGAGCTTCTGAAGTCGGACATTTCCGGAGAGCGTAAAAGTGAACTGCGTAAACTTCTAGTATTCTTCGGTGAAGTGGACACGATAGATCTGCGCTGTGTGGACTGGAATAATATGCGCTTCAGTAAAAACAACCAGACGTACAGGATGCTGATATTTATATGCCGTCTTATGGCTGAAGGGCTGATTCAGAATCATGCGGGCGGCAATACCAGAATGATGGACTTTCTCGATGACCAGAGTATGCATAAATTATACGAGAGGTTTATTCTGGAATACTACAGGCGGGAATTTCCGCAGGTGAACGCAGGAGCCTCACACATAGCGTGGCAGTTAGACGGCGGCGAAAGGTATATGCTGCCAGTCATGAAGACAGATATAACGCTGACTTTTGGGGGAAAGACTCTGATTATTGATGCCAAGTATTACTCTCACATAATGCAGGAACATTTTGGAGTGAGCAGTATTCATTCGGGGAACATGTATCAGATATTCACATACGTAAAGAATAAGGCTGCTGAACTTTCCGGAGCAGGATATGCGCATGAAGTTTCGGGTATGCTCTTATACGCAAAGACTGATGAAGACATAAGCCCGGATATAGAGTACTCCATGAGCGGGAACATGATAGCAGTGAAGACTCTGGACTTGGGCGCAGATTTTGCGGCGATAAGTGGAGAACTTGACGGCATAGTTGAACGTTTTTTGCTGAAGCGTGAAGAGTGAAGTGCAGTGTGCAGTGTGAAGCGTGAAGTGCAGTGTGAAGTGTGAAGAGATGACCTCCCATTTTTCGAGAGGCCGTATTTTTTTGCGCTAGACCTTCAGGAACTTAGGCAGTACTCCCTCAAGCTCACTAAATGGATATTCTCCGCAAGGTTTGCCCTCACGGAACAGTACAGCCCCTCCCGGAGTCCCTGCGATTCCGAATTGCGCATGTCGTGCCTCTTTAGGGCCGTTGACCTCGCAGCCCATAACCGCAACGCTCGTACCATCAGGAAGATTCGCCAGCATAGGCTCAACGATTTTCACCAGCCTCATAACGTCAGCGCGTCTCCTTCCACAAGTCGGACACGAAATCAGATTCACTCCCCTAGTTCGCAGCTCCAACGCCTTCAGAATCTCGTAGCCTACACGCACTTCACGTTCGGGTTCATCCGTCAGTGAGACTCTCAGTGTGTCGCCGATACCCTTCATCAGCAATCCCGAAATACACGCGCTGCCTTTGACGACTCCGCCGTCGCCGGGACCTGCTTCGGTCAAGCCTATGTGCATGGGAAAATCGGGGTACTTTTCCGCGATAAGCTCATTAGCCCGAATGCACTCGGGAACGCTTGAGGATTTTGCGGACAGAATCAGATTCGTGAAGTCGTTGCGGAGTAATAATTCTGCCTGCTCACACACGGCCAAGTAGAGAGCGCGTGACCTGTCTCCGTTGGCGGAAGCTAGCTGTGCTTGTGAGAGGCTGCCACCGTTTGCACCGATACGAATCACTACGCCGAGACTCTTTGCGCAGGAAATCACATCACTCAACTTTTCGAGGGGCATATTGCCGGGATTTATGCGTATAGCTCTGCACCCTACCTCCATAGCAAGAATCGCAAGCGCAGGGTCAAAATGTATGTCTGCCATGATGATTAGTTTTGTGGAGTTGACCAGATGCCGCAAATCTTCAGCAAATTTCTTGTCGGGAAGTGCAGCACGAGCCATTTCGCAGCCTGAAGCTATGAGTCTTTCGCATTGGGCTATGCAGTCTTCGTGTTTGTCCAGAGAGATCTTCAGCATACTTTCGACTCTGACGGGAGAATCTCCGCCGATGGTGAGACCGTTGATATTTACCTGATGTTTGCTGTTCATGCTACATACCTCCTAACGTGTGAAACATCTCGGGTGTTGACGTGTGAGGCATCATGTGTGTTGATGGTGTTCATGTTGTGGCCTCCTGCTAATGCGTGAAGAATAACGTGTACACATCTTTGCAGGTGATCAGAATCATCAACGAGATTAACACCACAAACCCCGCCGTGTGAATCCAGTTCTCCACTTTTTCGGGAAGCCTCCTGCGTAAAAGCATCTCCAGCAACACAAATAATATCCTTCCGCCGTCAAGAGCAGGTATCGGGAAAAGATTCAGTATCCCCAAGTTCAGGGCAATTATCGCAATGAACGTGATGAAGTCCCAGAATCCCGACGCCATCGCCCGCCCAGACATTGACGCAATTCCTACAGGGCCGGTAACTTCCGCTTCCTGCCTGCCCATCACGAACTCAGCCAGTCCCTGAAGCATCATCACACTCATTCTGTAGGTGTAGCCGAGCGAACTCCGACATGCCTGCGCGAACCCGTAACGTGTGTTTGCGGGGGAGACTCCGAGCATTGGGCGGCCGTATTCTGCATTGTTGGGGACGTTGACGGTGAGAGTCACAGTCTCGTCATTGCGTTTGACGGTGAGGGTCAATTCTGGCTTCTTTGTGCTTTCTGTGCGGATGAGTTCGGACATTTCGCGCCACTTGGCCGTGTTGATGCCGTTGACGGTGAGTATCTCATCGCCGACTCTGAGACCCGCATGTTCTGCCGGAAAGCCGGGCATGATTTCGCCGATACGTGTGTGTTCCATGTCGAGGATGCCATGTCCCCACAGGAATAACGCCATCAGGACGACAGCAAGCATGATGTTGAACGCTGAGCCGTTGAGGAGAATCAGGAATCTTTTCCACGAGGGCTGTTCGTTGAAGCCGCGCCCGGGTATGACGGATTCGCCTTCGTCCTCCTCATTCATGCCTGCGAGTCTGCAGAAGCCGCCCACAGGAAAGAGCCGCCATGACCAGAGCATATTATTCTTGGCCCTGTGCTGGAGGATTGCGGGCCCCATTCCGAAAGCGAACTCGTGAACCTGAACGCCGAGAATTTTTGCAGTGATGTAGTGGCCGTATTCGTGGACTATGACGCAGACGGCTATAACTATTACGAAAGCTATGATACTGATTAGCAAAGTTAAAACTCCTTGTGTGAGAAATTGCGCATATACTAGCACAAAAAAGTCTGCCCTCACTAACGACAGACTTACTCAAAAATTCATGAAGTGCGCGTGTGAATCTCAAAAGCAGACCAGCATTTACACTCCTCACTTGTCCGAAGCAAGAAAATTACTCCGCAAAAATTCCTCCTCATCTTCGCGCGTATGTATCTCCCCGTCAATCACAGCCAGCTTTATCGCAATCAGTGCCTCGCCGATCTCCTTACCCCTCAAGCCCATAGCCTGAAGGTCTTTTCCGGTCAGCTCACCCTTGTAGTCAATCCATAGCTCCATGTGTTCGACTATGAGTCGTCTTGCCTGCGGGGTCTTCAAGCACGTCAGCCAGTATATTAGCTGCACAGGTGAATAGTCCTTGAAGAACATATACGCCTCAGAATTTGGGATATCCTTTTTTCCGGAGCAGAATTTTTCGACGTTCGGCCACTGTGTGAAGCATTTGGTGAGTTGTTCGCGCTCGTTGGGGTTGAGGTTCATCCTGTCCATAGCGGAGAATCTCACTTCAGGTTTCGAGTCCATGAGTATCACAGCCATTTTCACGATGCCCTCCATGCCCTTGAGGTCTACGCCGTGTTTGCCTGTCTGCTTCAGGAAGTGATCCAGTATGTGCAGACGCTGATTCATGGATTTGCTGACGTACATACCCGCAAAAAGCGACTCCCATACTCCGAGCTCCTGCATTCTCATCACGATTTTCCGGTAGCATTCTTCCTTCAGGTCTAGCTCAAGCTCAGCACGGATTCTTGTTGTCGAAAGCAGCTCAAGCAGTCCGCCCTTCACAGCACTCTTCAGGAGTCTGAACGTATTATCCTCGAACGTCATGTGCAGCCTCTGCTCCAAACGAATCCCACGCAAAACTCGTGAAGGGTCTTCAACAAAGCTCAGGTTGTGCAGAATCTTCAAGTACTTATCCTTGAGGTCAGCCCTGCCGCCGAAATTGTCGGTGAGCATTCCCCAGTTGTCCTCGCTCAGAGAAATAGACATAGCATTAACGGTGAAGTCCCTCCGGCCAAGATCCTGACGCAGTGAGCTGTTCTGCACTGTCGGAATCGCAGCAGCATACTCGTAAAATTCGCGCCTAGCTGTAGCAACGTCAACTTTCTCGCCGTCCGGAAAAATTATCGTGCCAGTCTTGTACCTGCCGTGAAGCGTAGCCCTGCACCCGGGTTCGTCCCAAGATGTTACGAGTTTTTCTGCGTCACCCTCCACAGAAATGTCTATGTCCGTGTTGCTGACACCCATAAGGACATCGCGCACAGTCCCTCCGACAAGATACGCCCGCATTCCGAGCTCCTGAGCTTTTGAGCCGACACGCCGCAGCAGTGAAAGAGTCTTGAGGCTGAATGACTCCTCCATGAGGTGAGAGACGTTCTCGATCCACAGGAAGCCCGCAGAGTCACGTTCGCGTGAAGAATCTTCGCCGGTGAACTGTCCGGAATGGTATAACGCCTTCAGCAGGTCAGCGCGTGAGAGTGTCCCGATGAGTCGGCCGTTTTCGTCAAGCACGGGCATTTTCTCGAAGCCGTATGTAGCCATCATTCTGTGAGCCTCGTCAATCGATGCCTCAGCGTTCAGGCTGATCACTCCCTGCGTCATGAAGTCAGAGATATTTGCGCGGTCAAGTCCGTGTAGGTGAGCTTTGTCGAGGTCTTTGCGGGTCATGATGCCGACAACTTCGCCCTCAGAGTCAGCAACAGGTAATGACTTCAGCCCGAATCTCAGCATTGTCCTGTAGGCCTCGTCAACTTTTGCGCCGGGGTTCACCGCGATAACTGGGGAGGTCATGATGTCGGAAACCTTCATCATGAGGGTGATAGCTCCGTGAAGTCTGGACTCTATCTCCGCAACAAGCTCGTGAATATCTCTGTCTGCTGGGACGTTTGCGCTGCCTGCCTGATAGTGTCCGCTGCCTCCGTATGGTTCGAGAAATTCCTTGACGTTCAGGACTCCTTCAACGCTGCGGGCTATGACGTTGATTTTTTTGCCTCCGTTGTTGACGACAGCGATCGTGACGTGTGAGTCTACGTGTTCTTTGAGCCTGTTCACAAAGACAGCGAGGCCTTGAACGTATTCTTCTGTCTCCGCCCAAGTGAGATATACTTTTGCGCCATTGATGTAGATTTCTCGTGCGTTCTCCGCCAAATCGTCAAGCAGCTTGCGGTCTTCTGCGGACATGTCATTTTCCACTTGTGAGAGTATTCCCGACAGGTCTGCACCGAGTTCACGCAGGTAGCTTATTGCGGCGATATCGCGCTCTGTCGTAGTCTCGTAGGTCATGGCTCCGGTGTCGTCGTAGATTCCCAGTGCGAACAGTGTAGCTTCTTCTGGAGTGATCTCCTTGCGGACAGTCAGCAGGTGTTCGAGAATCATGGTAGTAGCTGCGCCGATGGGTTCGTAGACGAATTCTTGTGCGGGGATGTCGTCAGGAGTCGGTGGATGGTGGTCGTAGACGTGGACTTCTACGTCTTGTCGGCCTGCGAGAGCTGCAAACGGACCTATGCGGGAACGTGAACGGGTGTCGACTACGATCATGAGTGTGACTTCATCGAGGGGGATTTTCTTGGGCTTGAGGATTTTGTTCTCCAGATGGCGGCCATGTTTTGCCATGAAGTCGCGGACTTTTCGTGACATGGAGCCTGGAGGGCAGATGACGGCATCGGGGTAGAGCTTTTGGATGGCGATCATGCTTGCGAGTGAGTCGAAATCAGTATTGAGATGGCTAGTGATTAAGTGCATAATGTATTCTCTTTCTATAATATGGGATGAGAAAATCATAGAGCAAAAAATTCCTCCGTCAATGGGGGTGTGATGATACTTTTCTGTGTAGCAGTCGACAAAGCAAAAATTCCTCCGTCACAGAGTCTATGCCATACTTGGCCGCAATAATATCATTCATACAAAACTACACTTATTGCGCCGGGAAAATCACATTGTTACAATAAAGCCATTCCAAATTTTCACAACATTCTTTACGATAAGGATCGTGTACTTAAGTAATGAGTAATAAATACGAGTCTGCTGCCGTTGACATTCTGGCCTGCTTAGGCGGTGCTGAAAACGTCAATACACTCCGCCACTGCCAAACACGTCTGCGTTTCGTACTCAAGGATCAGAGCAAAGTCAACCAGAAATCTCTTGATTCACTTCCTGCTGTGCTGAAAGTCATTCCGACAGAGGGCATGTACCAAATCGTAATCGGTACTGATGTCGCAGACTGCTACGAAGAGATCATCAAGCTCCTTCCTGCCAACGCTGCAGGTGCATTCGTGGATGCTGCAGATGACAACAAGCCCAAAGTCAGCCTAATCACTGCCGTAATCGATTTCGTGTCCGGAACGTTCCAGCCGATAATACCCGCACTTTCCGGCGCAGGTATGCTTAAGGCACTAATGGCTCTGCTGGTTGTGTTCGGAGTCATCGACAACAAGACCCAGACCTACTACATCATCAACTTCTTCGCTGATGCGGTGTTATAATTCCTGCCGATCCTGCTCGCGTTCAGTCAGGCGCAAAAGTTCAAGTGCAACTCCGTACTCGCTGCTGCCGTCGCAGGAATCATGATGCACCCTAACCGGGGGGCGTTGGTCTCTGCTGGAAATGCCGTGAAATTCTTCGAGGTTATTCCGTTCTCGCTGGTGAACTACACAGGCACAGTCATTCCGATAATTTTTGTGGTGTTTGTGCAAGCATGAGTGGAGAAAAAACTCAACAAGTACATTCCCAAGTCCGTTAATCTAGTTTTCGTGCCAATGCTGACGTTCCTAAT
This sequence comes from Synergistaceae bacterium, assembly GCA_017455085.1. The sequence continues at coordinate 17,257 of JAFTBT010000157.1, read as the reverse complement.
CATGGGTACTCTCGCACTGTCGGTACTTGGCCCGATCGGCAACATCATAGGCCGCTATCTTGCAGTGTTCTTCATGTACCTGAGCGAAAATGCTGCGTGGGCACCTTCCTTCCTGATTGGAGCATTCCTGCCTCCGATGGTCATGTTCGGACTGCATAACGGAGTTGCACCTCTGGGTGTAATGCAGATGTCCCAGCTCGGTTATGACAGTATATTCGGCCCGGGCTGTGTATGCTCAAACATTGCGCAAGGTACTGCTGGACTCGTTGTAGCCTTCCGCACGAAAAACGGTCAGGAAAAACAGCTCGCTACGTCTTCAGGAATCACTGCACTCATGGGCATAACTGAGCCTATACTGTACGGTATCAACCTCCCCAAAAAGTACCCGCTTATTGCTGCGATGATAGGCGGCGGCTGCGGAGGACTCTATGCTGGACTCACTCACACTCACAGATTCGCTACAGGCTCTTCGGGACTTCCCGCTATATTGCTCTACATAGGCGGCGACACCATGACTTTCTTCATCAATATATGCATAGCCCTTAGTAATCACCTGTGTAGTAACTGCTGTTGTAACCTATCTATTATCATTCCGTTACGAGAAAAAGGCAGAAGCAGCTCCAGCGTTTGAAGTTCCCGCAGGCACAGTAGGTTCACCCGTAAAAGGCTCAATCGTTGCAATGGAGAATATCCCTGACGAGACATTTGCGACCGGAGTTTTGGGAAAGGGAGTCGGAGTTCAGCCGGAGACCGGAGTAGTGTGCGCACCGTTCGCAGGAAAAGTGACTCAGGTTGCGGAGACAGGCCACGCTTTGGGGCTTGAGAGTGCTGACGGATTGGAGCTGCTGATTCACGTAGGAGTCGACACTGTGGACATGAACGGCAAAGGATTCACTCCTAAGGTCAAGGTCGGAGATGCTGTGTATCCCGGCCAAGAGCTGCTTGCGTTTGACAGGGCTGCTATCAAGAAGGCAGGACACCCCGATATAGTTGTGGTGATGCTGACGAACGCGGACGACTTCGGAACAGTAGAATGTGCTTCGGCTGATGAGGCTGTACTCGGAACACAGATCATCAGCGCGAAAAAATAGGAGGCTGTTCATGAGCAAACACGTATTGCCAGAGTCGTTTCTGTGGGGAGGAGCAACAGCAGCAAATCAGTACGAAGGGGGCTATCTTGAGGGCGGAAAAGGCCTCTCGGTTCAGGACGTAATCAGCGGAGGAGACAGGACACATCCCAGACATGTTACGGACGGTGTTTTGCCGCAGTATCACTATCCGAGTCATGAGGCAGTGGATTTCTATCACTGCTACAAGGAAGATATAGCACTTTACGGAGAAATGGGCTTTAAGGTTTTCCGGATGTCTATTAACTGGAGCAGGATATTTCCCACTGGTGAAGAGCTTACTCCGAATCGTGAGGGGCTGGATTTCTATCACAGGGTATTTTCTGAATGCGCGAAGTACGGCATAAACCCCCTCGTGACTCTCAGCCACTACGAGCTGCCTTATCATCTGGCAAAAAATATGGCGGATGGGTTAGCCGCGAGTTGATAGATTTATTCCTGCGTTACAGTGAAGCTGTCTTCACCGAGTATAAGGACGAAGTGGAATACTGGCTGACCTTCAACGAGATCAATGTACTAGTCATGAGCGCATTTGCCAACGTCAACGCCGGAGGGATTCTGCCTGCTGGTGAGGATGTGCCTATAGGTGTAGCAGTCCAGACAGACGAGAGCTGGGATGTCCCGCAGAAACGCTATACTGCCCTTCACAATCAGTTCATAGCCAGCGCAAAAGCAGTTCAGCTAGCTCACAGTATCAACCCTGATTTCCGAGTCGGATGTATGCTTTTGGGACGTGCAGCATATCCCTACACATGCAATCCTGAAGACGTACTCAAAGCACAGCAGGTTATGCGTCAGGCAAATTATTACTGCGGAGATGTTCAGGTGAGGGGAGCATATCCGGCATTTTCGCGCTCACTGTGGAAAAGGGAAAGTGTAAGTGTAGAGATTAGCCCTGAGGATGCAGAGACCCTCAAGCACGGCACAGTGGACTTCGTATCGTTCAGCTACTACTCCAGCACAACAGCCACTAATGACCCGAATGTCCCCATCTCCAGCGGAAACATGATGCGCGGACCAGGCAACCCATATCTGAAGAGCAGCGCATGGGGCTGGACGATTGACCCAGCAGGATTGAGATACTACCTTAATGAACTCTATGACCGTTACCAGAAGCCGCTGATGATCGTAGAGAACGGTTTAGGTGCTGAGGACAAACTTGAGCCTGACGGGAAGATTCATGACCCGTACAGGATAGACTACCTGCGCTCACACATACAGGCCATGATCGGAGCAGTAGATGACGGCGTGGAACTGATGGGCTATACCATGTGGGGCTGTACTGACTTGGTGAGTGCCTCGACAGGAGAGATGCATAAACGTTACGGGTTTGTGTATGTCGACAAGGACAACGACGGCAAGGGAGACCTGAAACGTTATCGGAAGGATAGCTTTTACTGGTACAAGAAAGTTATTGCCTCAAACGGTGAAGATTTGGAGTGATCAAGCACCTGACACGTGATATAGTACTTTACGCATAATGAGATATAGTGGCTGTCCGAGTGATGGCCGCTTTTACAACTACATTTACAACTACAAAAACTGCCCATAAATTCATACAGCATCATATTTTACACAGATAACTTTTTCATTATGAACGCGATATTTTCCATGGGAATTGTTGTGATATTATACGCAAAAATTTTCACAGGAAGGATTTTCACCAGCATATCATGACCAAGTTTATGCACTCTAAGTTCTCATCTCTAACTCCGTATGACACCAGCGAAGAAATCGACTCCCTCAAGGGCTGCATCAGACTCAACACAAACGAGTCTCCCTTCCCTCCATCACCTAAAGCCATCGCCTACGCACACAAAGCCGCAGAATCACTCAACTACTACCCCGATCCCGACTGCTCACAGCTCGCAGAAAAAATCGCCCGCATCCTCGACATCAAGCCCTCCAACATCATATTAGGCAACGGCTCGGACGAAATCCTCAGCTTCATCTTCATGGGCCTGTGCGAACACGGAGCAGCTTTCCCAGACATCACGTACTCGTTCTACAAGATTCTCGCTGGTCTTCACGGCGTAAAGTACATCACACTCCCATTGAGGGACTTCCGGATTCTCACGGAGGACTACACTGACCTTGAGGGCCGTACTGTTTTTCTCGCCAACCCAAACGCTCCCACAGGCATCGCACTCGACACCGGAGAGCTTGAGCTGATAATTTCCTCAAACCCCGACAGCCTCATAGTCATTGACGAAGCATATATAGACTTTGGCGGAAAATCAGCAGTCAGATTCATCAACAAGTACCCAAACGTTATAGTAGTCCGGACGTTCTCAAAGTCTCGGTCACTCGCCGGCGCAAGACTGGGCTGGTGCATGTGCAATGACGCTCTCGCACAGGACCTCCGCACCCTCAAGAATGCCATAGCTCCCTACAACGTCAACGGCATGACTCAGGCAGCAGCGTTAGGCGCACTCGAGGACGAAGAATACACCCGCAGGAACATCAACGTGATATGCCGTGTCCGCGACAACACAAGGAATCGTCTGCGTGATATGGGCTTCGAGGTACTGGACTCCAGCACTAATTTCCTGTTCGCAAAGCACAAAACTGTATCAGGCGCGAAAATCTACGAGGCACTAAAACGCTTCAGGGTAGTGGTTCGGCACTTCAGCAGCCCGTTTGTTCTGGATGACTGGAACAGAATCACGATAGGCACTGCGGAACAGATGCAAGTACTACTTGAGGTGATGAAGGGGGTTGTTGGGCGTGAGAGTAGGTGAAATTTCTCGGAACACTAAGGAGACGGCAATAACCCTGACTCTGAATCTTGACGGCACAGGCAAGAGCGATATTGCTACGGGATGCGGATTTCTGAACCACATGCTGACACTTTTTGCGGCGCACGGAAGGTTTGACTTGGCCGTGAAGTGCAGTGGCGATTATCACGTGGACTTTCACCACACTGTTGAGGATGTCGGGATATGTTTGGGGCTTGCGTTTTCGGAGGCACTCGGTGAGAAACGGGGCATTACGCGTTACGGGAGTATGATTCTGCCGATGGATGAGGCACTGATTCTCACAGCAATAGATTTTTCCGGAAGGGCATATCTCGGCTGGGAGATGAATATATCTGCGCAGAAGGTGGGAGATTTTGACACGGAACTAGCTCAGGAGTTTTGGCTGGGGTTCGTGAGGAATGGGCTGTGTACGCTGCACTTCAGGCAGTTAGCGGGGACGAATGCACACCACATAATCGAGGGAGCGTATAAGTCTGCGGGGAGGGCTATAGCTCAGGCGGTGAAGGTGATTCCGGAATATGCAGGAGAGATCCCATCAACAAAGGGGGTGATATGAATGATGGATCATCCAGAGAGGAAAACCCTTGCGGATAAAGAGATGTTTGACGACATTTTGAGGGCGATTCTGTCTGTTGTGGGGGATGACGCAGTGAAGATAATACTGTACAGCTCGGTAGCGAGGGGCAATAACACGTGGGAGTCTGACGTGGATATAGCTGTGCTGACTGCGAAGCCCTACAGATGGGACGCGTTCGGTGATTTATGGGAGTATGATTTGAAGTATGGTACACTTTTCCAAATTATACCCATTGACGAAAACAGCTATAACGAGTTGAAACCTGTAAAACTTTTCTACAGGAATATAGAGAAAGACGGGATAGTATTATGGACAAAAAAAGCAGCTTAGACGTGGCGAGACATTGGCTTAATTTGTCAATGTACCGTTTTGACAGAGCACAAGAGGAATTGAACGTTGCGCAGGAACTTTTCGACTCAGAACATATGAACGCATCAGCAAGCAGGTCATACTATGCTGCATTCTACGCTCTTCTTTCAGTAACAGAACTTGATGGCTTCGAATCAGCAAAACATTCAGGAGTAATATCACGTTTCAAGTATGATTACCTCAGGACGAATATTCTTGACAGGAATTTATCGAAGCTGATTGATAACGTGTTCAAACTGAGAAAGTATGCTGACCATGAAGGCTTTTATGTTGTGAGTGCCGATGATGCTCAAAAGCAGATAGACAGTGCAGGGGAAATTATCAATACTTTGCGGCCATATTTGAGATCACGCTGGGCAGAAATGAGAAAGCAAATCCCCAGCGCAATATTCACACGCACAAGCACCAGAAATTTCCAGTCCCGCCCCGTAGAGAGCAAATACATCATCAAGATTCTCCGCGCAGCTATGGCCGCACCTTCCGCACAAAACCAGCAGCCTTGGGAGTTCTGGGTCACTGACGACAAAGACATCATCACTCGTCTCTCTCAGGTCTCACCGTACTCACGTCCCGCCGCAAATGCTCCAGTAGTCATAGTACCCTGCTGGAACACCGAGAATCTCAAGGCTCCCCTCATGGTGCAAATAGATATGGCCATCGCAACACAAAACATTCTGCTTGAAGCTGAAGAACTCGGACTCGGAGCGGTCATGATCGGAATCGCGCCAATCCCCGAACGCATGAATGCAGTTGCTGAGATTCTCAAGCTCCCCGAAACTTACAAACCCTTCACGATTATTCCCATAGGCTAGCCCGTCAACAAACGCCCTCAAGAAGACAGATATGAACCCGCAAAAATCCACACTCTATAAATACGCAGAACTCCTTGCCTCCTGCACACGCGCAAGACTCACAGGCACACGCGGCACTGACGAAATATATATCCTCCAGATTGAGGACTGTATGCCTTCGCTGGAATATCTCCCTAAGTCCGGAAAAGTCCTAGACGTAGGCAGCGGAGGAGGCCTTCCCGGAATCGTGTGGGCAGTATATAGACCGGATATTAGCGTGACTCTTCTGGACAGCGTCAACAAAAAGTGTGAGGCAGTGCGTGAGATTCTTGTGGCTCTGGAGATCCCGAACGTGAGTGTGATTTGCGCAAGGAGTGAGGATTTCGCGAAGAGTCACCGTGAAAGTTTCGACTTGGCCGGAGCGAGAGCATTGGCGAGTGCAGGTGTGTGTGCGGAGCTGCTTTCTCCGCTGGTGAGGGTGGGCGGACGTGTGCTGACGTTCAAGGGCGAAAAAGTCCACGAAGAAATTTCTGAAGTAGCTGACAAATGGGGAATGCTTGGCCTGAGCAAACCAGCGTTACACTTTTACGGCGGGGAGTCCAAATGCGTATTAGTGTGGGAGAAAGTCAAGAAGTGTCCTGCGAATTTCCCTCGAAGAGTCGGCCTCGCAGGGACAAAATATTTTTGGGAGTGAGACTGCATGAAGCTGAAGCCGGAGAATCTTCGTGAAGTAGTGATGTTTGGGCGAGTGCTGTCTGCTGGGCTGGTGGTAGCGGGGTATGCGTTTTTGGGAGTGTGGCTGATGAACTGGCTGGTGTCCGAAGGGTGGCCGGTGATTGCTGCGGTGTGTGCTTTGCCTGTTGTGGCGGGGTTTGGGATGTGGCAGGGGTGGCTGTTCCTGACGAAGGGGCGGAAAAAGTAGAAGCTATATACTCCTGAAAAAACGGTGCAAAATCAGAATGCCATATACTCTTGACGAAATAACACAAAATCAGAGGCTATATACTATAATAATGCAGCATATATTCCACAAAAACACACTTGACTTTTTGAAGGAGGACATATAATAATGCAGAGCAGAGCAGAGCAGAGCAGCCTCTTTGTGTCCGAATGCTTGTCCCGGAAGACGGCAGCAATGAAGCAATTTACAGCATGACTCAGGACATCGGACGCGATGAGAATAAATTCAACAATGAACCTCACGGCATGACTCGTGATGAATTTGCTGAATGGTGCGCAAAACAATATGCGTGGTCAAAAGGTGAAATGCTCCCAGCAGGCTACGTCAAACAATGGACATTCTGGCTTTTCGCAAACAATATCCCAGTAGGTTACGGCAGGTTACGAGAGAAAGTCACTGCACAATCGAGGCTCTTCGGCGGCAATATAGGCTATGGCATCTCTAGGACATTCAGGGGCAAGGGTTACGGTACGTACTTGTTCGGTGCATTGCTCAAGGCTGCGTGTGAACTCGGCATAGCAGAAGTATTCTCAACAGTCGAGAAAACCAATCCCCCATCAAAAACTGTACACGAGAAATGTGGAGGTGTGCTTGTGGACGAAAACGCAGAAAGATGGTTCTTCAGCTTTGACGATGAACTGCGAAGACTCAAAGCATCAATAAATAGCTAGCAGCCCTTCCGACAAAAATACCCCCCTGTCCCGCAAAAGACAAGGGGATAAGTTTTTCACTAATACGCCAGCTTGTAGATCTCCAGTATGTCCTCAGCAGTAAGCTCCTTCAGGCTTCCGTATGGCAAAAGTTTTCCTGCATTGTCCGCAAGTTTCTGTATGTCATCCTCCTTCAGGCCAAGTTCCCGCAATGTTGTCGGAGCGTTGATCTCCCTGAAAAAGTCCTCAAGCGACTCGATAGCCTCCAAAGCTCTGTCCTCGTCCTCGCCGTCGTAAATGTCAAAGATTCCTTCACCCAGCCTCGCGAACGGAACAGGGTTGTACGTGTACAGATGCCTCGACCACGCAGGCATAACCACCGACAGACTCGCGCCATGTGCTGCACCGTACAGCAGGCTTATGGAGTGTCCGAGCTTGTGTGACGAAAAATCTCCCCTCGTCCTCCGGCCAAGCGACAAGAATCCTGAATGAGCCATCATCCCCGCCATAGCATATTCTGCGCGCGCATCGTAGTCCTTTGGGTTCTCGATCAGTTCCGGAATCACTTCCATCATGGAGCGGATAAGTGCGTAACTCTGTTCATCCAGCAATTCATTTCCTTCATCGCCGTCTAAAACTCTCTCCAGAACGTGAGCAATAATATCTATTCCGCCGTATACAGTCTGTTTTTCGGGCAAGGTGATCTGGAATGTCGGGTCTATCACCGAGATTTTCGGGTACAGGCACAGGCCGCTCATGGAGATTTTGTCCTGAGTCTCCGGATTGCTCAGCACAGAGATGCCGTTAACTTCGCTCGATGACGCTGAAGCAGTGAGTATTCCATAGATGGGCATAGCGTCAGTGAGTTTTGCTTTTCCTGCGTAGATGTCCCAAATGTCTCCGGAGTAACATGCTCCTGCAGCAACGGCCTTTGCTGTGTCGAAAGCACTGCCTCCGCCGATGGGGATTATTGCGTCTATGCCTCCAGCTTTTACGCGGGCGACACCTTCACGGGCTTTGCTGACGAGGGGATTGGGTTTTACGTCGTTGAGGTCGGAGAAAGCTATACCTGCGTGTTTGAGTATACTGGTAACCTGTTCGTATGCGCCGCTCTTGAACGTGCCTTTACCGCCGTACACCAGCAATACGCCTTTGACACCTGCGGCCTTGAGAGGGGCTTCGAGTTCCTTGACGGTATCTTTGCCGAAAATTAGCTTTGTGGGGCTGATCCACTGGAAATTATGCATGTGTATATCCTCCTGAAAAATTGATGTGGTTTCGGAAATTATACATGTTTTTGTTGTTCTCAGCTCTCAGCGTTAATCACATATCCCCGAAAAAACACACGCTTCTGCTGGCACATATTCCCGAAAAATACACACACTTTTGCTGACACATATTCCCGAAAAATACACACGCTTTGCTGGCACGTATACCCCCGAAAAATACACACGCTTTTGTTGTTTGGGCGGGTTTATATTACAATTACGGTACTCAAACAATTAAGAAGGCGGATTGATATTTATGTATAAAGCTGTCCTCGCTGACAAAGATACTTGGTGGGTTGGCGTTAATGATTACGAATCTGACATGTTCGAGTCCCTCTGGCCGCTGCCTCAAGGAGTCGCATACAACGCATATGTGGTACTCGGTTCAACAGCTACAGCAGCTATCGACACCGTAAAAGGCCCGTATCTTGACGAGTACATCAACAAACTCATGCAGGCCCTCAATGGAAGAGAACTAAACTATCTAGTAGTGAATCACATGGAACCCGACCACGCAGGACTCATCTCCCAACTCAAAGCCCGCTGGCCCGGACTGAAGTTCATCGGCAACGCTAAAACAGTCCCAATGCTCAAGGGCTATCACGGCATCGAAGACAACATCATAGCCATGAAGGACGGCGACACTCTGGATCTCGGCGGGCATGTCCTGAAGTTCACGACTGTTCCGATGCTGCATTGGCCCGAAAGCATGGTCACGTTCGACACCACTACAGGCGTATTATTCTCGAATGACTCATTCGGCGGGTTCGGAGCACACGAGGGCGGAATCTTTGACGGCCAGAAAAACCCTTCACGCTGGGAGGACGAGATGCTCAGATACTATGCCTGCATTGTCGCGAAGTACTCTAATATCGTTCAGGCAGCCTTGAAGAAACTCGCAGGACTCCCCATCACCAAAATATACCCATCACACGGTACGCTCTTCCGTGATGACCCGAAGAAGGTTATTGCACTTTATGACCGCTGGAGCAAGTTCGAGGCAGACCCCGGCGCAGTAGTAGTATACGGCTCAATGTACGGCAACACTCGGAGAATGGCCGAAGCTGTCTGCACCGGACTGGCTGACGCAAAGGTGAAGGATATCCGCCTGTACGATGCCTCACGCACAGACCCGTCATATATTCTCCGCGACATCTGGAAGTTCAAGGCGTTTGCGTTACTATCCTGCACCTACAACACGCAGCTATACCCGTCAATGGAGGCTGTATGCTCGAAATTGCTTAACCGTATGCCAAAGAACAAGCTCGTAGGAGTCGCAGGCAGCTATTCGTGGAGCAAGGGAGCTTTGACGGCGTTGCAGGACTATGCGGCCAAGAGCAAGCTGGAAGTTATCGGCCCTGCTGTCGAAGTTTACGCAGCACCGACTGACGAGGACCTGAAGCTCTGCGTGCAGTTAGGCCTGAAGCTTGGTGAAGCACTGGCATGAGCGAATACGTTACGCGTCCCAAGCGCACAAACGAACTCTGGATCACCGAGTACAGTACCGATAACCTGAAGCTCTCCATGAGGGTGAAGGAAACACTGCACACGGAGAAGACCCCGTATCAGGACATACTCATAGCTGATACATACGAGTACGGAAGAGTCTTGATGCTTGACGGAGCATATCAGCTCACGGAAAAAGACGAGTTCACTTACTCCGAGATGATGGCTCATGTTCCCATGTGTGCGCACCGGAATCCTGAGAATGTGATGATCATCGGCGGAGGAGACGGAGCTATTATGCGGGAGGTCCTCAAGCATAAGTGTGTGAAGAAATGCACGCTGATAGACATTGACGAGAGAGTCATAGAGTGCTCGAAAAAGTATTTACCATTTGCGGGATGTGCCTTCAGTGATTCCAGAGCTGACGTGAAATGCATGGACGCAATGAAGTATATTCGTGAGACAGGTGAACGCTACGATGTAGTTATCGTTGACAGCACAGACCCGGTAGATTTTGCTGCTGGACTGTTTCAGTCGGGGTTCTATGCTGACGTGAAGAGGGTGATGAATCCTGACGGTATGCTTTCGGAACTGACGGAGTCGCCTTTCACGGATACGGACATCATGACGCAGGCGATACGTGAGATGCGTAAAGTGTTCCCGCTCGTGAAAATGTACTGGGGAGCTGTTCCGACATACCCGGGCGGAATGTGGACGTATGGACTCGCCTCCCTGAAGGATGACCCCAGCGTGCCGTTACGTGATGTTTCTCCGGCCAAGTACTACACGAACGAGATTCACAAAGCAGCGTTTGTACTGCCTCCGTTTTTGGCGCAGAGCATATAGACGCAGAGTATAGAGTAAGCAGAATCCCCCCAGCGCAACACTGAGGGGATATTTTTGTGTGCTAAAGTTTTTCGGGGTAGAGTCTTTCCAGCAGATACTTCACTGTCCCGTTCAGAGCGACATGAATCTGTGAGCCGTCCTGCATGTCCTTAACAGCAACGCAATCTTTCTCGCGTTCCTCCTGCCCGATGATGCACGCATACTCACACGCTCCAGCCGTCCGCATTTGTGCCTTGAAGCTCCGCCCTGCCGTGTCGCACTCCGCACTGATTCCCGCCTTCCTGAGGTCGTACGTCAACGCCTGAATCTCCGGACGGGACTCGTCATCCAGAGCAGCACAGTACACTCTAGTCTTAGGCTCTTGGCCGAAACTGCAGCCCTGTTCCTCCATCACGAGCATAACCCTGTCGACTCCGCACGCAAAACCCACGCCCGGGATTTTTCCTCCACCGACAGCACTTGCGAGATTGTCATAGCGTCCTCCACCGGCAACAGCATTCTGTGCTCCCAAGTCTCCAGAAAGAATCTCGTACGCAGTTTTCGTGTAGTAGTCCAGCCCGCGAACGAGTCTCTTGTTGAGCTTGTAGGCGAACCCTAAGCGTTCAAGGCCTGCCCTGACCTGAGCGAAGTGTTCACGGCATTCGTCACACAGTGAGTCGAAAATGTCGGGTGCATCGTCGGCAACGAGTCCGCATGATTCTTTCTTGCAGTCCAGGATTCTCAGCGGGTTGCGGCCAAGACGGTCTAGGCATGTCTCACACAGCGAGTCCCTGTGCGCGGTGAAATAGTCCACAAGTTTCTGACGATATATCGGTCTGCATTTCTCACAGCCTACGGAATTGATCACTACCTCCAGATTCTTGAGGCCGAGTCTCCTGAACAGCTCAAGACTCAACGAGATCACCTCAACGTCAGCCATAGGCCCTGCGATCCCCAGACATTCAGCATCTATCTGGTAGAACTGCCTGTAGCGGCCTTTCTGTGGTCTTTCGTGGCGGAACATAGGCCCCCAGTTCCAGAGTTTGGCACTTGCTCCCTGTGAACATAGTCCGTTTTCGAGGGCGCAGCGCATGACTCCGGCGGTGGCTTCCGGTCTGAGTGTGATGCTTCGTCCGGCGCGGTCGGTGAAGGTGTACATTTCCTTCTCGACTATGTCAGTAGTCTCTCCGACACCTCGCGAAAAGAGTTCTGTATGCTCAAAAATCGGAAGGTGTATCTCCCTGAACCCGAAATCCCTCATAACTTCTGAGGCAGTATTTACGATGTATGACCATTTCCACGATTCGGAGGGCAGGATATCGCGTGTGCCTCTTGGTGCATTGATAACAGCCATGTATGAAATTCACTCCTTGCTGAAAATTTCAGGATATAATACCAGAATTACAGCACCTAAAAATTTTTCACGGCTCATCTTGCAGGGAGGATAGTATTTTCATGGTCTACATGGTTATGTTCGCATTCTCAACGTTTTTTGCGTACATGGCATCACGCGCTAAAGACAAAGGTGGAGTGATTTTCTTCTCTGTGATAGCCGTAATGATTCCGTGCATAATGGGAGGCATCAGGGCTCCTGGTGTAGGCAGCGACACCGGAACTTATGCACTGCCCCACTTTTGGCAGGCTTTCTATGCTGAGGACTTTCGGAGCTTCATATACGGAAGCAACAAGTTATCCCGTGAGCTTGGCTGGTCATTAGTAACTTATGTGTCAACAAAAACTTTCGGCTCAGTCAATGTGAATTTCTTCATCTACCAGCTTTTGACGATACCATTCGTGTATATAGGGGCATACCGCCAGAGGAAGCGGGTACCTTTTCCGTTCACGATGCTGATGTTTTTTCTTGTGTACTACAACCAGACGTATAACTTTATGCGCCAGTGTATAGCTGCGTCAATAATATTTATGGTTCTGCCTGAGCTTGAGAGCAGGAAGTACATAAAGTTTTCTGTCTGCGTGGTGATAGCTGCGATGTTCCACACGTCAGCACTGGTTGCGCTGGTGTACTTTTTGGGATTCCACTGGGTGATCACTTCAAGGCTTAACAGTATGGTTCGGAGTGCGATGCTTTACGGCGGGATGCTGCTGATATTCGTAACGAGGTACTTAATTGTTATTGTGACTAGTATGATACCATTTTTGTCTCAATATGCGGGTTTTGAGCGTTACGTTGACGGTATGAGCTATGCAACCAATGGAATGCTGTTCGGGAGTTTGTTGATGTTTAGTCTGTACCGGCCAAGAGCTGAACGCCTTTTCAAAGACGGGAGCATGTATAGATTCTACAGGTATAATTTGCTGTTCAACCTTATGTACAGGTTTACGGTGAATATTTCATCTGTTCGTATACTGTTTTACTTCAGTTTTGTGAATGTATATCTTGTGGCCTCTATTCCGTGGCTTGTCCGGAACAAGACTATGAGGGTATTTTATGCATTGAGTGTAATTTTTGTGGGACTTGTGTACTGGTACTGCGTATACATTCTGAGATCTGAGCTGAATGGGACATGGCCATACATAACTATAATTTTCTAGGGAGTGATAAGCGGTGATATATGTATATGTATGTTTTTCGTCGGTATTATTTGCGCATCTAGCCTCACGTGCTAAGAATAAGGTCATGATGTATATATTTTCAGTGATAAGCATACTGATACCCTGTATAGTAGGTGGTCTGAGAGCTCACGGTGTGGGGAGAGATACGGAAGTCTACGGTCTGGCCGATTTTTGGGAAGCGTTGCAGGCACCTGATATGGAGACTTTTGTTTTCAGAGGCCGCGAAATAGGGTACAGGTTTTTATGTTACGTCATAGCCAATACCTTTGGACATGAGAACTGGTGCTATTTTGCTTATCAGATACTAACGTTGACATGCGTATACATAGGTGCTTACAAGCATAAAGATAAGATATCCCTGCCGTTCTTTATATTCGTATGGTTTACTCTTTTCTACTCTCAGTCCTACAATGCTATGCGTCAGACTATGGCGTGCGCTATAATCTTCATGAACATAGACCAGCTTGAGCAAAAACATTACTGGAAGTTTGCGCTGACAATAGCTTTTGCAGCATTATTCCACACGTCAGCATTGGCTGCATGGGGTCTGCTGATTGGTATACATATTGTAACAACTTCACAAACGTTAGACCGCAACCTTTGGCTGAAGATGATAGTTTTCTACGGCTCACTAGCAATATTTTTAGTGTTAAGGCCTATTATGACATATGTCGTGTCCAATCTGAGTATTTTTTCGAAATACACCGGACTTGCAGCTTCGAGACAGGGTGATATAGGTATCAGTATCTCAATGGTGCTTGTAGGTGAAATGTTACTGATGTTCATCTACAGCAGTGGAGCTCCGCGTATATTCACAACTAACGGAATAAAAAATTTTGAGTTCTACAGGTACAGTCTTATGTTTTGTATCGCATTCATGTTTATAATACGTTTTTGGGCAGGTAGAATATTAATGTACCAATATTATGCGAATGCTTTATTATTAGCCGCTATCCCAAAGTTCGTTAAGGAAAAACATTTACGATTCTTAGTAATGATGATATTGGCAGCTGTACTGTCATACTATTGGTGGCACATCCACGTCTTCCGATTAAATTCAGCAGTATGGCCGTATAGATCAATCCTATAATCAAGAGCAGTTTGCAGCTAAATATTAACTCTAATCCGTAAACATTTCGAAGATATTACTGAACAAAGGAGGTTATTTCTGCTACATCGGGTTAGAGCGCGGGAAGTGCATGTGTCAGCTTCATGTAATCACTAACGCACTATAAAAACAAAACTCGATCCTCAAAATAGAGACCCCCCTGTCTCAGGCCGTCGCAGATACCTCGCACAAAAAACCTCCAGACTGCCGGACAAACTCTATCAGCAAAAGTTCTAGCTCCCGCATTATTACACTCTTTATGTAGCAGAAACATCATGCAGGATATTTTCTTCACCCAGCGAAAACGCTTCGGCGAAATTCTACGCGAATATGACCTCGTCAGTCAGGAACAGCTCGACTCCGCACTCAAGATTCAGCAGACCTCCAACAAACGTCTCGGCGAAATCCTCGTCTCCCTCAACGCTATGACCTTCACCCAAGTCGCCGAAACCCTCGCCGTCCAGCTCGAGCTTCAGTTCATCTCCCTAGACCGCTATCAGGCTCAGGACAACGCCATAAAGCTCATACCTAAACACGTAGCCGAACGCCTCAAAGTCATCCCTCTCTCCCTCGATGATGACGGCACACTCCTCGTCACCATGTCCGATCCTCTCGACCTCCCAGCTCAGGACGAGATCAAGCTCATCACAGGCCACAACATCCGCGTAGCTACTTCCGGACATGACGACATCATGCGCAACCTCCAGAGAATCTACGACTTCTCCACGAACTTGCAGAGTGCCTTGACTGACGTTGACGTTACTACCGGAGACGTATACACCCCTCTTGCCGCAACTACCACCACCGCAAGCCCAGACGATGCACCACTAATCGAACTCGTGAACGATATGATCTCTCAGGCTGTCCGCGAAGAAGCAAGCGATATCCATGTCGAAGCCTACGAGCAAATGAGCAGAATACGCTACAGAGTTGACGGCCAGCTATACATACATTTCGAGTACCCCGCAAGCCTTCACCCGACTGTAGTATCCCGTATCAAGATCATGAGCGGTATGGACATCGCAGAACGCAGGCGACCTCAAGACGGCAGAATCCTCACAACTATTGACGGCAGACACATAGACTTGCGCGTGAGTTCACTGCCCACAATGAGCGGCGAAAAAGTCGTCATGAGAATCCTTGACCGTGACAACTCGTTCGTTGAGCTGGAAAAACTCGGCTTTGACGACGACGATATGCAGCACATCGAGAGATTCTGCACTATGCCGTGGGGGATACTGCTCGCTACAGGCCCGACTGGTTCAGGAAAATCCACTACACTCTACTCAATGCTCCGCCGCATCAGCCATCCCGATATCAACATCATCACAGTAGAAGACCCCGTAGAGTTCTACATTCCCGGCATAAATCAGGTAAACGTCAATGAACGTGCAGGCCTGACGTTCGACTCAGCACTGCGCTCGATTCTGCGTCAAGACCCCGACAAGATCATGATCGGAGAGATCCGCGATGCCGACACTGCACAGATAGCTATACGTTCCGCACTGACGGGACATTTTGTGCTGTCGACCCTCCACACTAACGACGCTCCCAGTGCAGCCACCAGAATCATTGACATGGGGATACAGCCCTTTTTGCTTTCGGCATCACTGTCCGGAATCATTGCTCAGAGACTTGTACGGTGCTTGTGTCCGTTCTGCAAGGCCGAGTACGAGATCGACGAAGCTACCTGCGAAAAGCTCGGCATACCTCAAGGAGCTACGGCGTTCCATGCTGTGGGGTGTCCGAACTGTAGGAACGGCTACAAGGGCAGGCGCGGAATATATGAGCTTATGGTGCTGAATGACAATCTCCGTGAAATGATTCTGAAGGGTGCTGACAACATGGAGCTGAGGGAAGCGGCCATAAAAGAAGGCATGAAGACTCTTCGGCGGGCGGGGATCAATGCGGCACTTTCGGGGTATACTTCACTTGAGGAAGTACTCACAGCTACACTATAGACCTAATGCGGCACATGACATCCCGTTTTCGGGGAATCGTTACCATGCTATAGATATCTACACTACACACATCTACAGGAGGAAATATTATGCAGAAATTCGACAACAAAGCTCTTGAGGAGTTATTCCGTCTCGCAATGGACTCAGGTGCAAGCGATATTCACCTCAGCTCCGAAAACTACCCTGCCTTGCGCGTACACGGGGATCTCAACTACATCACAGAGGCCAAAATCTTCCCGAAGGAGGAACTCGAAAAATTCGTCTCCGAGATCCTCACACCCCAGCAACTCGACCGCTTCACCCGCACCGGAGACCTCGATTTTGCCTTCACCTACGACACACAGCGATTCAGAGGCAGCCTTTACCGCGAAATGCACGGAGTCTCCCTCACCTTCAGGCTTGTTCCGTCAGTGATACGTTCCCTTGACGAGTTAGGCCTCCCCGAAGTCCTCAAAACCATGTCCACCAGACACAGGGGCTTATTCCTCGCAACAGGCCCCACAGGACACGGAAAAAGCTCCACGCTCGCGGCACTTGTCGGAGAGATCAACCAGACCCGCAAATGCCACATCGTTACGATTGAGGACCCTATCGAGTACATACACACCCCGGCCAAGTCAGTGATTCATCAGCGGGAAATCGGAGCGGACACCGAAAATTTTGCGTCAGGTATCAGGCACGTACTGAGGCAGGATCCTGATGTGATCATGATCGGAGAAATGCGCGACCTTGAGACCATCAGCGCAGCCATCACCGCAGCGGAGACCGGACACCTAGTATTCGGTACATTGCACACGCAGGACGCTTCGCAGTCGATCGAGCGAATTGTGGACGTGTTTCC
>JAFTBT010000025.1 GCA_017455085.1 Synergistaceae bacterium | reverse complement strand
CGAACGCGTAGTCATAAACCAGCTAGCACGTTCAGCCGGAATATATTTCACACATTCAGGTGATTCATGTTCGGCAAAACTGATTCCGGACAGAGGAGCATGGTTAGACTTTGCTATGCCGGAGTCAGAAAAAGAAGTTATTACCGCAAATATCGACAACAGAAAAAGGCTGCCCGTGACGCTTTTACTCAAGGCACTCGGTGCGCAGAACAACGAAGAGATCATAGAGCTTTTAGGGATAGGCACAGTATTCATGCCGTTCAACGCGGAACTTAAGGGGCATATGTCCGCCGAAGATATACGCACAGACAACGGCGAACTCATAATCACTAAAGGCTCACTGCTGGATGAAGAGACCATAACAAAACTTTACGAGAACGACCCAAGCGAGGACGCAGGCATCACAGTTTACGACATGGATACGGCTCTGGCACGTACACTTGCCCGCGACAAAACCCGCAACCCGGACGAGGCCATACAGGACATTTTCCGGAGGCTCAGGCCCAACGAGCTCGCCAGAATCGAGAACGCCCGCGACTACTTCAGAGGATTATTGTTAGACCCAAGACGCTACACTCTGGGCAGGGTCGGACGCTACAAGCTCAACAAACGCCTCAACATGAACGTGTCCACTGAGGAGAAATTATTGACTCTTCAGGATGTTGTGGAGATCGTCAAAGAAATGTTTGCCATGAAGAACGAGGACAAGCCTTCGGATGATATAGACCATCTCGGCAACAGGAGAGTCAGGTCAATCGGAGAGTTATTGCAGAATCAGGTGCGTATAGGTCTGCTCAGGATGGAGCGCATTGTCCGCGAACGCATGACCACTATACCGAATCTGGACGAAGTCACCGGCCGCGAACTCGTCAACAACAGACCCGTTGCTGCATGCCTGAGGGAGTTTTTCGGTTCGGGGCAGTTGTCGCAGTTCATGGATCAGACTAACCCACTCGCAGAAGTTACTCACAGAAGAAGATTATCCGCACTTGGCCCGGGAGGACTCAGCAGGGACAGAGCAGGTTTTGAGGCTAGGGATGTGCATTACACACACTACGGCAGAGTCTGCCCGATAGAGACTCCTGAAGGCCCGAATATAGGTCTTGTGTCATCGCTCACTACATACGCCAGCCTGAACTCACACGGATTTTTGGTGACTCCAAGAAGAATCGTGAAGGACGGGAAAATGACTGAGGACGTTGTGTTGCTGTCGGCTGATGAGGAGGACAAGAGCTACGTTGCTATGGCGAATACTCCGCTTGAGCAGGACGGCGTGACTATAGCGGGGGATTCATGCCCCACGAGGCACGCGGACGAGATTGTTACAGTGCCGACAGATATGGTCGACTACATGGACGTTTCACCGCGTCAGATAGTTTCTCCGTCAACAGCACTGATTCCATTCCTTGAGCATGATGACGCTAACAGGGCATTGATGGGGTCGAATATGCAGCGTCAGGCAGTGCCGTTAGTTGCTCCGGAAGCTCCCATAGTCGGAACAGGAATCGAACACAGAATCGCGAAGGACTCCGGTTCATGCGTGACAGCAAAAGAAGCCGGAACAGTTACGTACGTGGATTCTGACAGGATAAAGATCCGCAACAAGAAGGGCAAAATCAGAGTATATGACTTGATCAAGTTCAGGAGGTCCAACCAGTCAACGCTGATTCACCAGAAGCCGCTTATCCGGAAGGGTGAGGAGGTCGAGAAGGGAGATATTATCGCTGACGGTCAGGCCATCGAGAACGGAGAGCTTGCGCTTGGGCATAATGTGTTAGTGGCGTTTGTCCCTTGGGAGGGCTATAACTTTGAGGACGCTATTTTGCTCAGCGAGAATCTTGTGAAGGAGGATAAATTCTCGTCAATACACATAGAGGAGTACGAGATCGAGGCACGCGAGACGAAATTAGGCCGTGAAGAGATTACGCGCGACATCCCCAACGTAGGCGAGGACATGCTCCGGAATCTTGACGACGACGGAATTATCAGGATAGGTGCAGAAGTTGCGGCAGGCGATATACTTGTGGGAAAAGTTACACCCAAAGGCGAATCAGACCAGACTCCGGAAGAAAAATTACTGCGCGCGATTTTCGGCGAGAAGGCTCGCGAAGTTCGTGACAACTCCCTGAAGCTGCCTAATGGCTCATGGGGAAAAGTCGTGTCCATCAAGCAGATGAACAGGGACGATAACCCGGAGGCGTTGAGTTCGGGAGTGATACGTTCGGTGAAGGTGTACGTTGCCCAGCGCAGAAAGATCACTGTCGGCGACAAAATGGCCGGCCGTCACGGGAACAAGGGAGTCGTCAGCAGAATACTTCCCGTTGAGGATATGCCGTATTTGCCCGATGGGACACCGGTGGACGTGGTGCTTAACCCGCTGGGAGTTCCGAGCCGCATGAATCTCGGCCAAGTGCTGGAGACGATTATGGGGTTTGTTGCTATGAATAACGGCTGGCATGTCAGTACTCCGGTCTTTGAGGGAGCGAACGAGAACGAGATATTCGCGGAGATGCAGAAGATAGCTGCGGAAAAATATCCGGGACTCACTGAGGACGGAATGATTACCATACGTGACGGCAGGACAGGCAGGCCGATGGACAAGAAGGTCACTATCGGGTGTATGTACATGCTGAAGCTGAATCACTTAGTTGACGACAAGATACATGCACGCTCTATAGGGCCGTATAGCTTGATCACACAGCAGCCCTTAGGAGGAAAAGCACAGTTCGGAGGCCAGAGGTTCGGCGAGATGGAAGTGTGGGCACTTGAGGGCTATGGAGCAGCTAATGTTTTGCAGGAGATCCTTACGGTGAAATCTGACGACATACGCGGCCGTGATAAGACATACGAGCGAATCGTGAAGGGGCAGAGTCTCGTGAAACCCGGTGTGCCTGAGAGTTTCAGGGTACTCGTGAAGGAACTGCAGGGGCTTGGCCTTGACGTGGAAGTTACGTTTGATGACGGCTCGCACGGAGACATTCCCATTGAGGACGATGACAGGCCCGTATTCATGGGTCGTCCTTCGGAGGCACTTTCTGCTGCTGTTGCTTCTGCTCCGAGAAAACAGCGTAAACGTAGACAGCAAAACGTACAGGAAGATGAACAGAGTGCTGCACCGAGCTTGATGGATATGCTGCCCAAGCCTGAGTCTGCTCCGGAATCCGAAGGGGATATGCCGAAAAATGCGGACATATTCAACGAAGCAGGCCCCACAATGGAGGACTTGATGAGAGAAATGAAAGCTGAAGAGGTCAGTCCTTTGACCGCAGAAGCCGGAAAGGTGGAAGAGTAGCTTGGCCAAGAGGAAAGAAATTACCGGAGTCAGGATAAAACTGGCAACACCCGAAAGGATACACGCTATCTCGAAGGGTGAAGTGACAAAGCCGGAGACGATAAACTACAGGACACTTAGACCGGAAGCCGACGGATTATTTTGTGAGCGCATATTCGGACCGACAAGAAGCTACGAATGCCGATGCGGAAAGTACAAGCGTTCAGGCCCGAAGTTCAAGGGAGTAGTGTGCGAACACTGCGGAGTCGAAGTCACAGACAACAGAGTCCGCCGCGAACGTATGGGGCATATAGATTTGGCCGTGCCTGTAGTGCATATCTGGTACTTGAGGGGCATCCCCAGCAGGCTGAGTCTATTGCTCGGAACTAGCGCGAAAGATCTGGAGAGAGTGATATATTTTGCTCCGTCACGTAAGGCAGAAAAAGGCTTCAAGGTTACCGGTTCAGCCAGACCGGAAATTATCGCTGTAGGTGATGAAGTTTTCGAGAGCGACATAAAGATTCACCAGCACTATCAGGGCGAAAGTTTCCGGTACGAAGAAGCATATCAGCTCGAAGGAATCGAGAATGTCCCTGTGGACATTGGGGATGTTATCACCGCACAGCAGGCCGCGAAGTTCAAGACCGAGTACGGAGACGACAGCCTGAAGGTTGAGCCTGCATACACCCTCAAGGAAGCGAACGAGAAGCTAGGTCTCGCAGCAGGGGCAGTAGTTCCCGCGTCAAAAGCCGGTGATGACGATACACGCCTGAAGGTCGGCAGCAGCGAAGGGTTCATCGTAACGTTTGCAGCGAAGCTCCCCTACAAGAAGGGTTCTGTGCTTTCACGTACTGAGCTTACTGAGATGGAGAGCAGATTTCCCGGCAGGTTCAGAATCATGCGCTACGAGAAGAATATTGACGACCCCAGTCACCTAGTGATCGAGCCGGGCAGTTCGTACTTCAGTCAAGGGGACGTAGTTTTCGAGCATCAGCAGGCACTTTGCAGGATGTATGACCCTAAGTTTGAGGCAGGTATAGGGGCTGACGGTGTGCAGGCATTGATCAACAAGCTGGATCTTGACCTGCTGGCCGATAATCTCCGTGAAATGATCGCTGACTCTACCGGGCAGAAAAAACGCAAGTTCATCAAGCGTCTTCAGGTTGTGGAGGACTTCAGGAAGAGCGACTCACAGCCACAGTCCATGATTCTGAATGTGTTGCCAGTGATTCCTCCGGACTTGAGGCCACTCGTGCAGCTTGACGGAGGCAGATTCGCAACCAGTGACCTCAATGATTTATACAGGCGCGTCATCAACCGGAACAACAGGCTCAAGAAGTTACAGGCTCTTAATGCTCCGGAGATTATTATCAGGAACGAAAAGCGTATGCTGCAAGAATGTGTTGACGCGTTAATCGACAACGGCAGAGTCGGAAAGGCAGTACTCGGTGCGGGCAACAGACCCCTCAAGAGTCTCACGGACTTACTGCGCGGCAAAAAAGGACGCTTCCGCCAAAACCTGCTCGGAAAACGCGTAGACTACTCCGGACGTTCGGTCATAGTCATAGGGCCGCAGCTTAAGATATATCAGTGCGGATTGCCTAAGCAGATGGCGTTAGAGTTGTTCAAGCCGTTTGTGATTCGCAGGCTGGTCGAGAGCAAACTGGCACCCAACATCAAGAGCGCAAAGAGACGAATCGAGAAGGGCGGTGCTGAAGTCTGGGAGATACTGGAGAACATCATCAAGGATCACCCCGTCATGCTGAACAGAGCTCCGACTCTCCACAGGCTTGGCATTCAGGCGTTCGAGCCCGTCTTGATGGAGGGCAAGGCTATACGTCTTCATCCGATGGTGTGTACGGCGTTCAATGCGGACTTTGACGGCGACCAGATGGCTGTGCATGTGCCGCTGAGTATTGAGGCTCAGGCAGAAGCTAGATTGCTCATGCTCTCGGCGAATAATCTGCTCTCACCCGCAAGCGGAAAGCCCGTAGTTACTCCCACGCAGGACATAGTTTTAGGCGTGTACTACTTGACGGATATGCGTGAAGGCCTGCTTGGTGACGGCAAGTGTTTCATGAATGCGGATGATGTGTTGTCGGAAATCTCGCACGGAACTGTTCACGTCAACGCGCGTATATGGCTCAAGGAAAACCCCGAAGAGTGGGGACACCCCAAAGGCAGAAGGATGTATGTCGGGAAAGTTCAGGGCAAGAAGGGCAAGCTGGAGGACGGTGAAGTCATCGTAAACAGCTTTGCGGACGTTCAGGGAGAACACAGGCTGTTATTCTTCGAGACCAGTCCCGGCCGCGTGATGTTCAACTCCAGAATCGCACCGGCTCTCCGATTCGTGAATGAGCAGCTCGGCAAGAAAAAGATCGGCTCACTGCTTGATGATGCTTACGACAAAGTTGACAGGCCCGGCGTTGTTGACATGCTCGACGAAATAAAATCTCTGGGCTACCACTGGGCGGCAAGAAGCGGCATATCTTTCGGAGTCCAGGCTGTACGAATCCCGGACGAGAAAGCCATAATCACACGCGAGACTCAGGCAGAGGATGACGTCGCCAAAGAGAATTACGAGATGGGTTTATTGACTCACGATGAGTATCTTGACCAGAAGAATGCTTTATGGTCTGCGGCGACAAGGGATATTGCCCAGAAGATCAAGGAACACATGAGCGAGGATAACCCCGTCAGAATGATGGTAGATTCCGGAGCGAGAGGCTCACTCGGACAGATGGGGCAGATGGCAGGCATACGCGGACTCATGGCTGACCCCACAGGAAAGACTATAGACTACCCAATCACTGCAAATTTCCGTGAAGGTATGAACATGCTGGAGTACTTCATATCGACACACGGCGCAAGAAAGGGACTCGCCGATACAGCACTGAGGACAGCAAAGTCGGGTTACTTGACGCGAAGACTCGTAGACGTTGCGCAGGACTTGATAATCACCGAGCATGACTGCGGGACGGACAAAGGCATATGCATTCACCCGCTGCTCAGTGAGGGCAAAGTCATGATCAGCATCGCGGACAGAATCGCCGGACGTACAGCACTGCGCGACATCGAGAAGGACGGTGAGCTTTTCGTGAAGGCTGGAGACGTAATCACTGAAGCTCTGGCCAAGAGAATCGAAGCCGCCGGAATTGATGAAGTCTGGGTACGGAGTCCGCTGGCCTGTGCGCTGAAGAAAGGCATCTGCCAGAAGTGCTACGGTCATGATTTGTCGTCACGTAGGCTTGTGCCCATCGGTGAGGCTGTCGGAGTCGTGGCTGCGCAGTCGATCGGTGAACCCGGTACACAGCTCACAATGAGGACGTTCCACACTGGAGGAGTGCGTTCGGCTGATGATATTACGCAGGGTCTTCCCAGAATAGAGCAGCTTTTCGAGGTCAGGAGGCCCAGAAAAGTATGCATACTCGCGGGGCTTGACGGACACATCAAGGAAATTATCACTGAGGGCAAGCGCAAGGTCATTGTTGAGGACGATGAGGGCAACACCATAACTCACGCGATTCCTACAGGGCAGGAGATCAAGGAAGGAATCGAGGAGGGTATGCCTGTCGAGAAACTCACGCCGTTGACCGAAGGCAGCATAGACCCGCAGCAGTTGCTCGAAGTCAGCGGAATAGACGCGGTGCAGAGAATGCTTGTAGACGAGATTCAGAACGTCTATAACTCCCAGAGCGTTACGATCAACAATAAGCACATAGAGGTGATTCTCCGGAAGGTTGCTCCGCTGAACAAGGTTAGAGTCATTGAGGAAGGCGATACTTCGTTTGTTGCAGGCGACATGATCTGGGAGGATGAGGCCGAAAATGTTGTGCGCGAGATTAATGAGGACAACGAGCGGAGAGTCTCTGATGCAGTGAAGGCATTCGAGGGAGATATCCTGCTTTCGACTGACAGGCCGGACGAGACTATAGACGGGTTCATAGGCCAGCCCATTACTGAGGAGGTAATCCGGAAGATTCTCACGCCCGGAGCTGCTGTGAAGATGCTCACGATTCAGCATGAGGATCTTGAGGTCGATGTGTTGCTCGGCAGGTCAGCGTTCAGGAAAAAACTCGAGGGCCTGAGGCTTATACGTGATGTCGTACTCAAGAGGACCAAGATCAAGAAGGGTACTGTGATGACCCGCGAGGAACTGAAGCGCATGACGGAAGGCGGGCCCGTGATAATCCGTACGAGGCATAAAGATGTGCTTGACCGGATGATCGGCGTGAGGTGGCTTGCTGAGGATCACTACATGGGAAGCAGATTGTGTGCTCCTCATGATGAGCTGCTCATACAGAAATATGCGGACGAGATCGCAAGTACAGGTATGCGCGACTTCAAAGTATGGGGTTCAGTTGAACACATAAACGTTGCTGAAGAACTGCGCAGGTTTTTGCCGGACAAGGGATTACTCGGCAAGGAAATATACGAGAACGGCGAAGGCACTAACAGGTACGTTGATGATGATGTCATTGCGCAGCTCGCGGACTGCACGATTGAGAGCATAGACATCGAGGACGAAGAAGAGGGCGTGAAGACCATAACGAGGCTTGAGATGCTGGAGCGGCTTTTGACGAGCAGACTCAAGAACAAAGTGCTTGTGCATGTGGACTTTTACCGTACACCGGAGCAGATAGCCGCAGATGAGGCCGAAGCCCGCGCTAAGGAAGAGGAAAAAGCAAGAATAGCCGCACAGTTGAAGCAGGTCAAGTATGAGGCCAGAGAGAGACACAAGTACAGAGTCCAGAAGGCCGCAGAGTTAGGGATCACGCTTGAGGAACTTGGGTACGACAAAGTTGATGACGCTATCCGTGCGAGAATGGACGCGCTTGAGAATCCTCCGGAAGAGCCGTATGACGAGAGTCTGGGAACGAGATTCATCGGAGGCCTTGAGCTGAAAGGGAAGGTCATTGACGAGATGGCCGCGAAGAAACCGCTGGATATATATATCAGATCCGCGAGTGCAAAGCCGGAAGTGTGCCACCTGATTCGTGAGTACACATTCATGCAGAAATTGCGTGAAGCCCCCGAATGCAGGCCGTTCATTCACGGAATCACGAAGGCAGCACTTGCTACGGACAGCTTCCTGAGTGCGGCATCGTTCCAGCAGACGGCGCAGGTCTTGGCCGGAGCAGCAGTGAAGGGCGAGCTTGATCCGTTGAGCGGCCTCAAGGAGAACGTGATTATCGGGCATTTGATTCCAGCAGGAACAGGCTCGGAAGCGTTCAGGAGCATAGCCTACAAGAGTTCCGGAAAGCCGAAGTTCAAGCCCAAGAACAGACCTGACTCGCGCGAACCCAAACCAGAACAGCCCGTGTTGGCGAGCGAGGATCTTTTCACGAACACGAACAAGTCCGAACAGCCTGAGGAGCAGAAAATTCCTGATGTGCAGGAGGCCGCAGAAACCCAGAATCTTGCGGAACAGCAGCAGCCTATAAACACAGGAGACCTTTTCACGCAGTAATATATACCGGACAAAAAAATAGTCCCCTCTGAAATCGCTCAGGGGGGATTTTTCGTGCTGGAAAATAGTTTTTGCTAGTACCTCAAGTCATACGAAGGGTAATAGATTCTCCCGTCATTGAGGTTCTCTTTCTGTGCACGTAATGCCTCACGTCCAACACTGCCCATATCCTGCGCAAGCATTGATGTCAGCACATGAACTGCGAACATTGACCCGATAAGGCTGCTCCCGAACAGTGGGGACTGGTCGCTGACGTAGAAATTCATCCGCGAATGTCCGCACACCGGAGCCGCAGGGCTGTCAGTGATTGCCGCAACGCATATGTTTCGCGAGGCAGTGAGTTTCACCGCTTCAGCAACTTCGATCACGTAGCTGGGCAGTTCGCACACGATGAGCATATCGTTTTCGCCGATGTTTCTCGCCTGCTCCATGAGGGATAATGACCCCCGCCGCATAAGTACGCTTTTCAGGCCAAGCTCCGAGAATCTGGTGTACAGCCATTCAGCCGGAAGTGCAGATATACCCCAGCCCATGCAGTAAATCGCGTCAGCTTCCTGTACAGAATTGCAGAAATCGTTTACTGCCTCACGGTTCAGTGAAAGATTCCTGTATGTCTCGTCAATATTTGCCTGTTCGAGCCTGCACAGGCTGCACGCCAGATCCGAGTCGTCAGTATTGCCGTTCACAGCCGCCGGAATAACCTGAGCAAGCAGCTTATTCTTGAGTGTTTTCTTGAGGTCAGCATAGCCGTCGAAGCCCAGCATTCTTGCGACTCGTACTAGCTGAGCGCGCGATACACTGAGTCTCTCTGCTGTCTCACTGATTGAGTGAAAAGCAATCTCTGAGGAGTTCCCTAGTATGTATTCTGCGACTCTCCGTGTTTTTGCCGGAAATTCGTCCAGCCTTTCGCGAATCTGTTCCTCTAAATGCCGGGCATCCATAGTTATATCACTGTCCTTAGTGTGTAATTTTCACGCAGCGAACGTAATTCACTCCGCTTCCCCGTGATGAGCGCAGAGTCCCGTCAACGTTCACGCTGTCTCCGTCGTTCATGGCCTCGAGGATTTTGCGCTGTTCCTCGTCATAGACTCTGACCACGAGAAAGTCGCGCCTAGTGTGGCCGTCTGAGTCCTGATTCTCCTGACGCACTGCGAAGCGTCTGTACTTGCCTGTGCCTGTTTCTCCTTCGGGCTGTGCCTTGACGAAGTGGACATCACCGGAGAGCTGTACGGAGTTTTCTGGCTGTGCTGGAAGTGACTCGAGGGCTTCTGCTTCGAGGACGGCAAGATAGAGTTCGCCGCTGCCCTTTGAGGAACGTAATGCGCCTTTGACTCTTATGGGAGCGTTTTCGGGAAGGGAGGCGAGTTTTTTCTGAACGTCTGCGGGAAATGCGCGGGCATTGAGGAAATCCTTGCGGGTGGTTCCGTCAGTCCAAGTGCTTTCGTGGCGGACGGAGAAGGGAAAATATTTGCTGTCCTTCTTTCTGGCCAAGTGATGGACGAGGCCGGTAAGAGTTACTGTATTAACATGATTCATCGGGTATCAACCTCCATAGTGTAGATAAAATCTGTAGTAAGTATTCTACAACCGAATAAAAGCCCCTGCCACGTCATAAGCACATAAATTTGCGTGAACATGCCAATGGAGTCACAAAGCCTATGGCGGGTGTCAAAGCTCATCACTTTTTCCGGATAGGCTCATGAATGCCCATGAAGTCCGGCTAAATATATTGCATAATTCATAAAAGCTGATAAAATGCAGAAAAATCTTCCAGCAGGAGGTGTAAATTATGACCAAAGCAGAACTTATCGACGCAATCACCGCGAAACTTGAGATGCGTAAAAAGGACGTCGGCCCCGTTGTTGATGAAGTCTTCGCACAGATTCAGGGCGCACTCAGTAAAGGCGACAAGTGCACGTTCGTAGGCTTCGGAGTGTTCGAAGTCAGGAGGAGATCCGAACGCGAAGGACGCAACCCGCAGGATCCCACCAAGAAGGTAATCATTCCGGCAAAGAATGTCCCCGTATTCAGACCCGGCAAAGACCTCAAAGACGCAGTTGTTGACGTAAAACTTGACTAACGGCGCAGGCATCATTTCGACGTAAAGGCGGCTTCTGAGCGATTCAGACTGGCCGCTTTTTTGTGTACATATACATCACCATCACACGAAAGGACGATTATTATTCATGCTAGATTTTCACACGTTCACTTGGCAGGACAAAGACACATACACCCCATACTTTCAGGCCTCACCGGTACACTATGCAGAATACTCATTTTTCAGCCTGTGGGCATGGCTTCACGATTACCCGCTGGAGGTCGCATACACTGACGCAAATATATGCTGGCTCAGGTCTAGCGGGCCTATTCATGGAATCTTCGGGCCTGTAGGAAATTGGGACACCATCACCGACTGGGATAGAGTATTAGCCGATTTCGACGCCGGCACTGTGATCTATGACGTTCCCCGCAAACTCAAGGACATTCTCGTAAATCGCGAAGGCTTGAGATTCACTGAAGACAGAGACCAGCACGAGTATGTCTACTCCGTGAAGGACTTGATCGCCCTCAAGGGCAAAGCATACTCCCACAAGCGCAACAGAGTCCGCGCATTTCTTGACGGCTACGAATGGGACTACGAGGAAATCACTCCGGCAGTTTTCGGCGAGGTCATGGACTTTCAGGAAAAGTGGCGTGTTCACCGTGAAGGCACAATGACTCCGGACGAAGCAGCCTCACTTGATGGCGAAGATATTGCTGTCAGGAACGCTTTTGCTAAGTGGAAAGACTTTGGTTTTATGGGCGGACTGCTGAGAGTTGACGGGAGAATCATAGCCTATACGATTGCTGAGGAGCTTGACAGCGAGAATCTGGATGTGCATTTCGAGAAGGCATTCAGTGAGTACGCAGGCAGCTATCAGGCAATAAACTACATGTTCCTGAAGAATCAGGGTGCAGGCTACAAATTCGTGAACCGCGAGGAAGATATGGGAGAACTCGGACTCCGTGCAGCAAAGCTCTCGTACAATCCGATACTTATGCTTGAGAAATACCAGATGGAAATTCTATAGAGCAGGTGAAATCGCAATGATATTCATAGTGATCGGCATATTCGTAGCTGTAGCAGTCGGTGCATTCTTGCGGCAACAGTCCCGAAATCCCTCACAGCCTCCGGAAGAATCACAGCAAGCCACAGAATCCCTTGACCTTCCGCCCGAAGAGTCTACTGATGACGATGAGCAGGGCTTCATACTCTCGGCCAAGCCAGTAACCTCACCGGAATTAGCCTCAGGAGCAACGTATTCGGCACACGCCCCCGCCGGAGAAGAGTCACCCTATGGCCGCTCAAGTGAGCCCAAACGTCAAGCCCAAGCCGCCGCAAATCTGCTCAGGTGGTGCGGAAGATCCGGACACATCCAGCTCGAAAGCATAGCCGTCCCGAGTCCCGTAACATACTGGTCGAACGGAGACCCAGCGACTCGTGAGCCTTCGTGCATAGACGTGACGCTGCCGGTGCTTTTCCCCCAGCCTGATGAGCAATTGCCCGCAGATGGTGCAGAGTCGTATGCGGAGATGTCGCCGCTCCAGAGGGGAATATATTTGACGTGGCTGGCAGGTGCTAGGATTCAGCCGCCGCTTCATGCATGTTATCCGGCGATATGGCTGTTCGGGATAGAGAGGCGCACGATTGTGGACAAGCTCGATCTGCCTATGTGTATCAGCGAGATGTTCAGGTTATTGCCGTTATTGCGGTGGGACGCGCTCAGGCACAAGCTCATAAACTTCATCACGTGGCTTGCTATAAAGGTGTGGCTTCCTGATGAGGATTTGCTGGGTTTCTGTAAACGCCTGAACTCCGTACCTGAAGGGCTGCTGGATATTCTGCTGAACTCCTACGCGAACTCTATGCTGCCGCTTCCTTCAGCAGTTGCCTTCACGATAGTACGGACTGCCGAGAAACTTCACAGGCCGGATGATCCTGTGATAGCACACTCTGATGACGCATTGCAGACATTTACGCCGATCTACAAGGACTTGTGCAAAGGAGGATTAGTGCTGCTCAAGCCGCAGGAGACTCTGAAGATTCCCTATAGCCCATCGAATCCGTCAATCAATCTCGGCAAGAATGACGCTGATGTAGTGGAGATTCCGGACTTTTTCGCGAACTTGGGAGTGTTCAAGCTGCTTGTGGATGCTTGGGAGGTGTTCCTGACTGCGCGCAAACAGGAGGAGACTGTGCCGGACTTGGGGGATATTGCGGACAGGCCGGACTTCGAGAGATTCATAAACACTCTTAGGCCTGAGGGAAGCGATTTGCCGTTAATCACAACGCTTGAGAATCTTGGCCGCTTGATGAGATTCGACACTTCGCCCGGGACGAAGCTCACCGGAAAAGAACGCAAGTCCATTGTGGACACAGCACTAGTTGAGGGCTGGCAGGTGATTCCGGATTTGGGGGTATCTGGCCGTGACTACAACTGGCAGGACAGAATATTATTTCTGGAGCTTGCGCCGGGAAGTGTGTTGTCGTTGGGGTATCGAGTAGCGTCGTTTATGCTGGAGTTTATCTGCGCGTCTATAGCAGTGGACGAAGACAGGGTATTTGAGCCGCTCCGGCAGAGGATGAATGATTTTTTCCCGCTGAGTGAGGACGAGAACATCAGGCTGGAGTCGCAGAAGCCCTTGAGCTCTCCGACACAGTACGGGCCGGAATTTTACGGGGAATTTTTGTGTGCGTGGCTGTCTGATGATGAGCGGAAGGCAGTGAGGAATCTTGTGCTTGAGGCTGTGAGTTTTATGCCTGGTTACGGTGGGAATCCAGAGGTGAACTCGATATTGTGTGAGGTGTTGCAGTTGAGGGAGGACGAGGAGATTCCGGAGTTAGAGCTGAGACGTACAGCGAAGGAGAAGGGAGCGCAGGTGATGAAGGTGATGACGTTGCTGTTCAAGAATGGATGATGTGGAGTGAATTTTGTTGCTGTGATGAATTTTGCAGTTGTGTTGCTGTGATGAATTTTGCAGTTGTGTTGCTGTGATGAATTTTGCAGTTGTGTTGCTGTGATGAATTTTGCAGTTGTGGTGCTGTTGTGAACTTTGCAGTTGTGGTGCTGTGATGATGATTTGCAGTTGTGGTGCTGTGATGATGATTTGCAGTTGTGGTGCTGTGATGATGATTTGCAGTTGTGGTGCTGTTGTG
>JAFTBT010000156.1 GCA_017455085.1 Synergistaceae bacterium | reverse complement strand
TCATAACGTGGCGGCTAAACACCATCATAACGGGGCGGCTAAACACCATCCATAACGTGGCGGCTAAACACCATCATAACGGGGCGGCTAAACACCATCCATAACGTGGCGGCTAAACACCATCATAACGGGGCGGCTAAACACCATCCATAACGGGGCGACTAAACATCATCATAACGGGGCGACTAACTCACATCACATCCCCTAAGCAGCAAGCGTGCAATCATCACTCGCCCTCTCTGACGCAATCAGACTCTCGACACTTCACGGCGTGGACTTGGCCGGAAAGGACGTATCTGTTTCACCGAGCCAGACCGACAAAATCTATCAGGCACTCCGCGCAAAATGCATCGAGGCAGAAAGAAAGATATGTAGTTCCCGGCGCACCACATGTCGGACCTTACCGAGTGCAGGCACCTGTAGTGAAGATCATGATCGACTTCTTCAACAAGTACATGAAGAAATAACGTGAAGTATTGAGAAAAGTAAATCCCCTCTGTGAGAAATTGCTAGGGGAATTTTTTTGCGAGCTTATACCGTGAGAATTTGCGTTAATCGTTCACAAGCTCGTTAAACCTGTGTACGAATATCTTCCTGAATGCCTCGTACTCCCCGAAACCCTTGCCGGTGAATACAGTCCTGTAACCTGCCTTCCTCAACTGACGGACAAAATAATTGCTGTCGAAGCTGTACATGTCCTCGTCAAGATAGTCTCGCCACGCAACCGACAACGGCACTATCACAGCCTGTGCATCACGAGCAAGCGCCTGACGTTCATTCAGCCGAGCCACTGCCTGCCCTACGCTGTCCCTCTCGCTGAGCCGTATCACGTGGATGTTCCTGTGTCCGTTCTTGTGCAAAGCCTCGCCGAGCATCTCGTAGCCCCTGTCCTCAAACGCTCCGACCTCATACCCAAGCAGGATATACTCACTCTCAGGGTCAGGCTTCAGAATCTCCGCTATCACCTCCGCCGCCTCACTACATGCCTTCTCTCCGCTTAGTACTGCATCAGCAAGCCGTATATCTATCGTATCCCGGAAATAGTCCAGCTTATTCTTCAGGCCCCTATAATTTTCACCCTGCGCGAAAAACATCGGGACAGCTATAATCTCGGTGAACCTCCTCACAATCGACTCCTCAACGCCGAGAGTCACGCTGTATACTTTTCTTCCGCCGATGGTATTTACTGCTTTAGCTGCTGTGGTGTCCGTGTACACAATCAGGACATCAAGCCCCGTTTCCCGCTCCAAGTCCTCAGCAATCCGGCAATAACTTTCTTCCGCAGCCCTGAGTACGCTTGTTCCGAATGTTGAGAGTAATATTGCTGTGTCTTTGTTCGTCATAGTTTACGCTCCTAATATTGATTTTGCGTTTGCGATTCTTTCGTCTGAGGGTGGATTTATTCCCTCAAGCTGATATTTTTTGCCGAGTCTGTGCCATTTTTCTGCACCAAGTGAGTGATACGGCAGCACCTCAACTTTCTGGACATTCCCGAGTCCGTCAAGAAACTTCCTGAGCCTGAGCAGATCCGAGTCATTGTCCGTGATTTCCGGCACTAACACATGCCTGATCCACACAGGTACATGCACCTCCGAAAGATACTCTGCTGCGTCAAGAATATTAGCGTTGTCGTGTCCGGTTAAGGCCTTGTGCTTCACGGGGTCTATGTGCTTGATGTCCAGTAACACCAGATCCGTATGCTCAAGTATTGCGTTGAACTTCCCGAAAAACGGCTCTTCCCTCGTGAACGGCTGAGCTGATGTGTCGAGTGCAGTATGTATTTTCCGGTTATGTGCCTCCCTGAAAAGTTCTGCCATGAACTCCGGCTGAAGCAACGGCTCTCCTCCGCTGACGGTGATACCTCCAGTTTTGCGCCAGTATTTCCGGTAACGTTCGGCCAAGTCGAGCAGTGCTGAAGGTGTTTGCATGTCCGCACCGTCAAAAGCCCAAGTGTCGGGGTTGTGGCAGTACAGACAGCGCATATTGCAGCCCTTCAGGAAAATCACGAATCTGATTCCCGGACCGTCAACTGCTCCGAATGATTCCGTCGAGTGAACGCGTCCGAAAACTTCCGGAATCACAGAAATTTGTGGCATGTTCTGGCTATCACGTCAAGCTGCTGTTCTCGCGTCAGGTTGATGAACTTTACCGCGTAACCTGAGACTCTAATCGTGAAGTTGGCATACTCCGGTTTGTCGGGGTTGTTCATGCAGTCAATGAGCTTCTCCGTGCCGAACACATTCACGTTCAGGTGGTGAGCTCCGCTGTCAAAATATCCGTCCATAGCGTTCATCAGAGTCACCTTCTGCTCATCCAGATTGTGGCCTAATGCTTGGGGGCTTATGGTCTGAGTGTTCGATATGCCGTCTAGAGCGTATTCGTACGGGATTTTCGCAACAGAGTTGAACGATGCCAGCAGCCCGTGAGTCTCCGCACCGTATGAAGGATTCCCGCCCGGTGCAAATGGTGAGAATGCTTTTCTGCCGTCAGGGGTTGCGCCTGTAGCCTTGCCATACACTACGTTTGACGTGATAGTCAGCAGCGAAGTTGTAGGCTCTGAATGTCTGTAGGTCTTGGACTTGCGCACTTTGCTCATGAACGTCTTCAACAGATTCACAGCAATATCGTCCACTCTGTCGTCGTCGTTGCCATATTTCGGAAAGTCTCCATCAATCTCGAAGCCCGAAGCATATCCGTTTTTGTCGCGTAAGACTCTGACTCTTGCGTACTTGATCGCGCTCAAGGAGTCCACCACGTGAGAGAATCCAGCTATGCCCGTCGCAAAAGTCCTCCGCACGTCAGTATCTATCAATGCCATTTCTGCGGCCTCATAGTAATACTTATCATGCATGTAGTGAATGATGTTGAGGATGTTGACGTACAGAGCCACAAGCCAGTCCATCATCTGGTCAAAGCGGCGGCATACTTCATCGTAATCTAGGTATTCGCTTGTTATTCGCGGGAGTTCCGGGCCGACTTGCTCGTTAATCTTCGTGTCAAAGCCTCCGTTAATCGCATAGAGCAGACATTTCGCGAGGTTAGCCCTTGCTCCGAAGAACTGCATTTCTTTTCCGGTCTCAGTCGCAGAAACGCAGCAGCATATGGAGTAGTCATCCCGCCAAATGGGGCGCATAATGTCGTCATTCTCGTACTGTACGGAGCTTGTGTTGATTGAGACCTTTGACGCATAGAGCTTGAAGGCCTCCGGAAGTGATGAGCAGTACAGCACGGTAAGATTCGGCTCAGGTGATGGCCCCATATTTTCGAGGGTGTGCAGAAAACGGAAGTCATTTTTTGTGACCATGTGTCTGCCGTCGATTCCCTTGCCTGCCATCTCCAGCGTAACCCACACAGGATCACCGGAAAATAATTGATTGTATGACGGTATGCGGGCGAACTTGACCATGCGGAACTTCATCACGAGGTGGTCTATCAATTCTTGAGCTGCCTGTTCAGTCAGAGTCCCTTCACGTAAATCACGCTCTATGTATATGTCCAGAAACGTGGAGATTCTGCCCACACTCATAGCTGCACCGTTCTGTGTCTTGATTGCGGCCAAGTACCCGAAGTACAACCACTGCACAGCTTCTTTTGCGTCAACAGCCGGCTTTGAGATGTCGAAACCATACACAGCGGCCATTTTCTTCATGTCCTCGAGGGCTTTGATTTGTTCTGCAATCTCTTCTCTGAGGCGAATCACTTCATCGAGCATTACTCCAGCACCGCAATTTGCGAAGTCCTCACGTTTTTTGCGTATGATGTAGTCTATTCCGTAGAGGGCTACGCGTCTGTAGTCGCCTACTATTCTGCCGCGCCCGTAAGTGTCAGGAAGTCCCGTAACTATGTGTGCATGTCTTGCCTTCATCATTTCGGGGGTGTATACGTCAAAGACTGCTTGATTGTGAGTCTTGTGGTACTGAGAAAATATGATTGAGTATTTGGGGTTGACCTTGTAGCCGTAAGTTTCTGCTGCCTGCTCCGCCATCTTGATGCCGCCATATGGCATAAAAGCTCGTTTCAGGGGTTTATCTGTCTGGAGTCCTACAACGCGTTCAAGATTCTTCATAGCCTCATCAATATAGCCGGGGCCGTATGCTGTGAGACCTGATACTATTTCCGTCTCGCACTCCAAGACTCCGTTATGTTTACGCTCTGCTTTCTGGAGTTCCTGAAGTTTTCCCCAGAGCTTGAGTGTAGCGTCTGTAGGCTCAGCAAGAAAACTCTCGTCTCCGTCATAAGGGGTATAGTTGTCCTGAATGAAGCTGCGTACGTTAATATCATCAGTCCAGTGTTTGCCCTTGAATCCTCTCCAAGCATCCATGTTGCTGAAAAAAAATCTCCTTTGTTGCTGCTTTTTGTGGTGTAGATTTTGGGTATTGTAGCACAACAGCAGTAGCAATATTTTCTATGGGTCTATGCGTTCTTGATCTCGCGTATGAGATTCTCCATTAGGGAGATGATTCCAGAATCATGAATGCCTTCCGCCTGACGAAACAATGCGTAGACTCTATCCTTCTGCCTGCATGTGAGTCTGTCCTCTATCGCTAACACATCAGCCAGTACTTCCCTGAGTCTTGCCTATGTATCCGGAAGCTTCTCCCGCTGTGAATCTTTCTGAAGCTCCCTAGCTTTTGCCGCTGCACCCTCCGCAATGAGATTCCCCCTATATTCTGGAGTCATGCCCAGCACTTCAGCAACCACATGCCTCACTTCAGGAATCTTCACGCTCCATCCGGAGAGTATTACCCCTCGCCGCAAAGTGAATCAGACTCTCCAGTTCATACCGGAATATCTTCACCTCACGCCACACATTTATGCGTCTGATCTCGCTGGCAATGCTTGAGTCTCTCACGCTGAGCCTGCAACGTTCCGCAACATACTCCGCAAAATTCTGGTCTATGCTCTTCCCACAAAAGTCAGTGCTATTTTCCCTGTCAATCACTTCATGCCCGTCATCTGCATTCACTTGCTCACACATCACACACTATGCTTCTGCCCTCATACCCAAGCCCAAGAATCACTGCCTCACTCTGCGGAATCTCGTACACCACACTCAACAGGCAAAATTATCACACGTATTTTTCTGCAAGGGCTATCATATATTCAGCTACTATCACAAATCTACAGGAGGCTATACCACTAATTGAGACTAATTCGCATCGGCACACGAGGGAGTCTGCTTGCTCTGGCTCAGACAAAAATCATCGCAGACCAGATACTATACGCTCACCCTGACGCACACATCGACATCGTGAAGATCACCACCTCCGGCGACAAAAACATGTCCCCATTCAGCTCCGACCCTTCCGGCATCAAGGGCATGTTCACCCGCGAGATCGAGCAGGCACTCACGAATCACGACATAGATTTTGCTGTCCACAGCCTGAAGGATTTACCCGCAAACATGAGTCCGGACTTGCCCATAGTCGCATACTCACACAGGGGCGATCCACGTGACGCACTCGTGATGAGCAACACAGGCCCCGAACTCTCCACAATCGGAACATCATCAATCAGGAGAAGGCTACAGGCTACAAAACTTTACCCTGACGCTGAGATTTTGCCGGTGAGGGGAAATATTGATACACGGCTCAAGAAACTCGACTCCGGAAAATATTCCGCGCTCATCATGTCGGCTATAGGGCTTCAGCGTGTGGGGCTTGCTCACAGAATCACACGTGTATTCTCACCTGATGAGATCATGCCCGCACCGGGTCAAGGCATTCTTGCGTGTCAGGGAAGACTTGACGGGGAATATGAGTACTTGGCCTGCGTCAATGATGATGACTCCAGAGACTGCGCACTCGCTGAACGGAGCTTTTCCCGCGCACTGAATGCTGCCTGCAACGTCCCGATAGGTGCTTATGCCGTGACTCATGGCGAGATTCTGATGCTTAAGGGCTTATACGTTGATGGTGAGGGCATATTTCGCAGAGGCAGTGTGTCGGGCTTGAGGTCTGACGCTGAGAGTCTGGGGCAAAAATTAGCGGAGGTGATTGTGTCATGATATGGCTTGTGGGTGCAGGGCCGGGAGATTCTGGATTGCTCACGCTTCGGGGCTATGAAGTCTTGCGGAGGGCTGATGTCGTGATTTATGACCGTCTTATCGGTGACGGAGTGCTGGCCATGATTCCGGAAGAAGCAGAACGAATCGACGCAGGCAAATCATCAGAGAATCACAAGCTATCTCAACAACAAATAGAGTCCCTCATGATTGAGTATGCACGCTCCGGAAAAAGTGTTGTGAGACTGAAGGGAGGAGACCCGTATATTTTCGGGCGAGGCGGTGAGGAAGCTCAAGCGATACTCTCTGCTGGTCTGGAGTTCGAGGTAGTTCCTGGCGTGAGTTCGGCGGTGAGTGTTCCGGCATACGCTGGGATTCCTGCAACACACAGAGATTTCTGCTCGGGCGTAAATATCTTCACTGCTCACGACAAGAATAACCTGCTGCCTGATTTTGCGGATACGGCATCAATTTTCCTGATGGGTGTATCTCACGCACAAGACCTCCAGCAAAAATTACTGGCCTCACTGAATCCAGAAACTCCCTGCGCAGTGATTCAGGACGGCACGACCTCACATCAGCGAGTCTTTCGCACTAGGCTTGCTTCCCTCCACAGCACCATCACCGAGAATCGCATCACTCCTCCCGCAATAATCGTTGTTGGGAAAACTGCAGCCCTGAGTCTCGACTGGAGGGGTGCTCTTCCCTTGAGCAGAAAGCGCATCATCATCACGAGGCCTCACGGACGGGGCGAGTCTCTTGCGGAAAAACTCCGGGACTTGGGAGCTGAGGTGATACTCCTTCCGACAATCAAGCTCTCGACTCTTCACGGGAGACTTGACGGGGTGGACTTGGCCGGATGGGACTGGATAGGGTTCACCAGCGTTACGGGCGTCAATGCATTTTTCGAGCTGCTGGGTGAGACGGGGCGGGATGTTCGGGAGATAGGAAGTGCTAAGATTGCGGCGATCGGCAACGCTACAGCAGACTCACTCATGGCACACGGACTCAGAGTCGACTACGTACCAGAAATTTTTGACGGGGTGCATCTCGCGGAAGGCCTCGCGAATTTTGGAGGGAGTGTGTTAATGTTCAGGGCACTCAATGGATCGGAGGACATAGCCCGGATTTTCACTAAGCACTCAATACGCAATAAACAGGTTTGTATTTACCGCACTGATTATGTACAATTGTTCCACGTTCCAAAGTATACAGACATAATAATTTTCACATCGGCTTCTACAGTGAAGGGGTTCTGTCATAGCGTGAGTACTATGCGTGAGGTCAAAGCAGTGTGTATTGGCTCTCAGACCGCAACCGAAGCTGTGAGGCATGGATTCAGTGACGTAGTGATTGCTGAACAGGCAGATATGGACTCTCTCGTGAAGGCTGTACTGTCCTGTTCGTGATACATACCTAAATTCACAGGAGGTAATGTTTCTATGCGTAAAGTTCTGTTAGCAGTACTAGTAGTTGCTCTGCTGGCCTCGTTTGCGTTCGCTGATGAGCCGGCCAAGAAGTTCGAGAGCGTTGTCCTTAACGTTCCCCTTGAGACCACACAGATCATGCTCTACGACAATATCCCGTTCCACTCAGGAAGAGAGCGCGGAAGCCAAATGTTCACCCTCGCGATGGACATACTCCAGCCCGACAGCGATAAGCCCCTCCCGTTGATTGTGTTCATCACTGGCGGCGGATTCATGATGGCTCCGAAAAACAACTGGATTCACCAGAGAATGAAGCTCGCTGAAGCAGGCTACGTAGTCGCAAGCATCGAGTACCGTCACGCGCCGCTGTCGAAGTTCCCTGCACCGATTGAGGACTGCAAACTCGCAATCAGGTGGTTACGCGCACATGCTGACCAGTACAACATTGACCCCACAAGAGTCGGAGTACTCGGCAACAGTGCAGGAGGATATCTTTCTGCGTTTATGGGAGTCCTCAACGACAACAGGGAGTTCGACAAGGGAGATTTTCTTGACCAGTCGAGCAATATTCTGTGTGCGGCGGACATTTTCGGAATTTCTGAGCTTATGAGCATCGGCGACGATTACCCCGAAGAGATTCGCAAGCTGCATGACTCGCCCGGCATCACCGAAGCTATGTGGGTGAAGGGTGTTCCCGGATTCAGCGGCCCGGACGGAGGCGTGAAGGATTTCCCGGAGGAGTCCAAGAAGGCAAGCCCGTTGTACTACGTGAGCGAGAAGACAGTACCGATGTTGTTCATGCATGGGGATAAAGACGTATCTGTTTCGCCGAGCCAGACTGACAAAATGTATCAGGCACTCCGCGCAAAGGGTATCGAGGCAGAGAGGTATATAGTTCCTGGAGCACCACACGGCGGACCTTACTGGGTGCAAGAGCCTGTAGTGAAGATCATGATCGACTTCTTCAACAAGTACATGAAGAAATAGCGTGAAGTATTGAGAAAAGCAAAGCCCCCCTGTGAGAGATCGCGGGGGGAAAATTTTTTGTTGATATGCCGTGAGTGTGCGTGTTGATGTGCCGTGAATTTCTGTAGGCCTTGTACTTCCGCACAGGGATAGATATCTATTTTCACCTGCTATCACCTGCCGACACTTGCGTTTTTCAGATAAACTCTTGCTAATGGTGCTATCATACTCACTATCACAAAAATTTCATGCAATTCTTGAAAGGAAGTAATCCCATCCATGACAGAGAAGAAAGGAAAAGCAGTACTCGCCTACAGCGGAGGCCTCGACACTTCAGTGGCAGTTATGTGGCTCACAGAACAAGGCTATGATGTCATCACCATGACCGCAGACGTAGGACAAAAAGACGTAGACCTTCAGGCAGCCAAAGCTAAAGCCCTCAATAGCGGCGCAGTCAAAGCGTATATCTTCGACCTCAAGAAGACCTTCACGGAAAATTACGTCTACCCCGCACTCAAAGCCAACGCTATGTATCAGGGAACGTATCCCCTCGTGTCGGCACTATCTCGTCCGCTCATAGCAAAGACCCTAGTGGATATCGCCAACAAAGAGGGCGCAATAGCAGTAGCTCACGGCTGCACAGGCAAAGGCCAAGACCAAGTACGCATTGAGGTCTGCGCAACAGCTCTTAATCCCCGCATAAAAGTTCTTGCTCCAGTGAGGGACTGGCATTTCACCCGCGAGGCTGAGATCGATTACGCAGAAAAACACGGCATCCCAGTGAAGGCTACAGCATCATCACCATACAGCACGGACGATAATTTATGGGGACGCTCCATAGAGTGCGGACTGCTCGAAGATCCCTGGAACGAACCCCCCGAAGACGCTTACGAGATGACTACGAATCCCCTCGAAGGACCTGACGCTCCGGAGTATATAGAGATTTCGTTTGAGGGAGGACTTCCGACAGCACTTAACGGCGAAAGAATGTACGGTGTCGAACTCATCCAGAAGCTCAACGCCATAGCAGGCAGGCACGGAATCGGACGCATCGACATGGTGGAGGACAGACTCGTAGGTTTCAAGTCCAGAGAGTGCTACGAATGCCCGGGAAGTGTTACGCTGTTGACAGCACACAGAGCTATGGAGACTCTGACGCTCGACAAGCAGGTGCTCAGGACGAAACGCGAGCTTGAGACCAAATTCGCGGAGCTGACGTACGAAGGTTACTGGTTCTCTCCGTTACGTGACGCAATCAATGCATTCATCAACGACACGCAGAGATATGTGAACGGCACAGTGAAGATGAGGCTGTTCAAGGGAAGCGCAATAGTTCGCGGGCTGAAGGCGGCCAAGAGCATTTACCGGCACGATTTGGCTACGTACTCGGAAGGTGATACGTTCGACCACTCTGCGGCGGTTGGGTTCATCAACATTTGGGGAATGCCTGTGCGTACATGGACATCCACTTGGCCGAGACAGGACGAGGCAGAAATTCCCATAGAGGCATAAGGAATCACGGCGGCTCTGAGAATTTCGGGGCTGCTTTTCTGTGAAAGGAGAATGATTCATGAAGAAGTTGCTAGCGTTAGTGTTAGTGATGGGGCTTGTGGCTGGCGTGTGTTCAGGCGAAGAGATAGCTGCGTGGGATATTGACGAGAGGATTCATCCGCTGCTGAAACAGCATCTTGCGGCAAAAGCTCCAAGAATCATCACTTCCGAGAGCCTCCCTGCTCTAAGAAAGGCTCTCACTGTTCCCGCAGAAACACTCCCCAAAAATG
>JAFTBT010000155.1 GCA_017455085.1 Synergistaceae bacterium | reverse complement strand
TGGAGCGCAGTGTTTTGGTGCAACCATGACCAGCCCAGAATAGTCTCGCGTTTTGGTGACGAGGGACGTTACTGGAAAGAGTCGGCCAAGATGCTGGGGACATTTGTGCATTTTCTTCGGGGGACACCGTATATCTATCAGGGTGAAGAGCTGGGGATGACTAATGCCCACTACACCCGCATAGAGCAGTACGATGACGTAGAGGCAATCAACAACTACCACATACTGCTGAAGAATGGGAGTAGTGAGTCTGAGGCGTTGAACGTGTTAGCGCAGAGGGCAAGGGACAATTCCAGGACACCTATGCAGTGGAACGCCGGAAAGTTTGCGGGATTCTCGGAGGCCAAGCCATGGGTGGACATTCCGGAGAACTATACGGCCATCAACGCGGAGGCAGAAGAGAACGATCCGGACTCGATACTGAACTATTACCGTGAGCTAGTGAGATTGCGGAAGGAGTACCCTGTGATTTCTGAGGGGACAATCAAGTTTCTGGAAACTGGGTGCGAAAATGTGTTGGCCTATGAGCGCAGATTAGGCGATGTGCATTTGGTGGTGCTGTGCAACTTCAGCGGAGAGGAGCGGACGGTGAAGGGGCTGGAGTATCACGGGGAAGTGCTGATCGGGAATTATTCGGGGTCACACAAGATGATGCAGCCGTATGAAGCAGTGGTGCTGATAGTGCGGTAGCTAGGCAGAAAATTATAAGGACTGCCAGTTTTGGAGAATGACCGGGCAAAGTTTTTCACACTTTCATGCTTCTAGCCGCAGTCGCTGTGAAATACTACGCCTTTTAGTTTGACGGCAGTCCTTATGCTTCTTGTGAACTACCTAAGACTAAAGCACTTGAGCTTCTTGCTTCGCAGGCGAGTTCTTACACTCAATATCTGATGATACCTGCGCAGAGGAGCAAACCTCCACAAGACTCTTCCTCTATGTTCCGGAGAGACGTGTTCAAATTATATCCCAAAGCTAAAGCATTTATGGTTTCTCGCGCGTGTTGCTAATTCAGAGTAAATCATTTTGCCCTTGCCGCCTGAATCTCACGGGTACGCATTCTGATTCGCCGAGTCACGAAAACTACAAACCCTATCAATGATTTCATGAACCTGTCCGCAACTTTCGACACCGCCTCAATGTGCAGAAACCTTAGCCCCATTCCTGCAAAGGTCAGCACCATTCCGACCGGCAGAGCTACAACAATCATAACTGCAACCGCGATGATCCATACTATCGTCTCAAGCAGTGCCTGTATTTTCTTGACGGTAAGCTCACTAAACATATTCATTCCTCCTCTGCATTAATCCATCTGGACATACGGAAGCCCTCTGACTCTCACAGTGTCCAGATACGAATATTCTCTGTTCCTGACTTCCACAATATACGCGTCCCGTTCCGAAGGCCTGTGAAGATTCTGTGCTATGCTCAAAACCTGATTCCCGAACGGAATCCCCCTAACACGGCCGAGATTCACAAGAAGCTGAATCCTGTTCAGAGTGTCCACCGGCTGAGGCATAAGCTCTATTGCTCTCTTCAGCCATTCGTACAGGGCTACAGCTTTTCCGGCAGCAACATAGTCGCTAACCTGCATAGCCCTTCCGCGCCACATCATGCGCTTTGTCTCAATGAAGCCTCCCTGACTGGCAAGCACAATATTCTGGTCAGCGAACACCATATGCCTGCACGAAAGATACGTGTTGTCGGGCTGTGCGCAGTTCCACAGTCTCCAGTTGCTCCGAAACCGCATGAAGTTCCGCCAGATTTCCCGCGTGGCCATGCTCCCCATGAACGAGATCACTACACCGGCTTTGTCGCCCTCAAAGCTCTCGATCTCATTGGCCATCATCGCGAACGAGTCCCGCGCTGAAGCGTCCGCCCAATACGGCATCGGCATAAAGCCGGCTTTGTCGAGAAGGTCATAGCAGATTTTGGCCTCCCGCTCCTGATTCACCGTGAAGCGGCTTGCGGCCAGCGCGATTCGTTTCTGCCGGTCGTAGAGTCTCTTTGCGTACTCCGTGAATGCAACAGTCCTGTAGTCCCTGAACAGGTCTAACGCAAAAATGTTCGCGATGGGTCTTCCTGCACGGTCAATGACTACGCTCTCACCTCCAGCTAGAATCAGAGGCACATCACGCCCCGCCATTTTCGCCACAAGTACACGATCAAGCTCCGGAAGTTCCGCAAAGCTCATCACGGCTATAGTATCCCTGCCGTAATGGAGGCTCAATGCCTGAAAAGATTCGACATCTCCGGAAATTTCCGCCTTGATGAATCTCACGTCATGACCGCCGACTCCTGAACTGCTCTCGGAAATTTCTCGCTCACACCAATTCAGCGCGGTGCTGATGGATTTTCCGGGTTCAGTCTCCCATCCGCCTGAAGGGGGAATAACAAGAACGTTCCACACCCAGCTGTGAGACTGAGCGCAGAACGCTGTGCT
>JAFTBT010000154.1 GCA_017455085.1 Synergistaceae bacterium | reverse complement strand
TTTTCTGCCTGCGCGGCCGGACATCTGCATAAATTCGCCGTGAGTTATGGGCTTGAAGTTGTAGAAGTTCACGAGCTGGGCAAAGATCACGTACTGTGCAGGGAGATTCACCCCGAGCGACAGCGCGCTAGTTCCGCAGACCACATCAAGCAGCCTTTCACGAAACGCGGACTCGACTAGGAGCTTTTCTTTCGGGAGCATACTTCCGTGGTACGTGCCGACTCCCCTGAACAGGTACGAAGGGATTCGCTGGACTTCGAGAATTTTTGCGAGTTGGTTTAGCCTGCTGACGTTTTGGGGCTGGATTCTGGTGCGAGTTTTTGCGATCTGGTCAGCAATGTCCATGACTCCGCGCTGCGAAAACAGGAAGACTAGTGCGTCATGAATCTCGTGTAACTTTGCGGGGTCGTTGGGCTGGAAGATCAACTCAGTGACTCGTTTTTTTGCGGCATGAATCACAAAATCTCTCTGGCATATCGCGGACAAGTACCTGCCTACGCTGCGGATATTGCCCAAAGTTGCGGACATCACGAGAATCTGCGTATCAGGGTTAGTAGTCCTGATGCCGTCTATGTACGTTCTTGCTCTGTCCGAGTCGCTGAAGATATAGTGAAATTCGTCGATGATGAGTTTTTGGCCGGGAAGTCTGGCGTACTTCATGGTATAGATTT
Organism: Synergistaceae bacterium; assembly: GCA_017455085.1. Next base: position 16,901 of record JAFTBT010000154.1, on the reverse strand, counting down.
CCTGAGTGCAGCAGATGATGTTAGCTCCCTCGTTGCGCTTGAAGTCACCTGTTTCGAGTCCGACATCGAGTCCCATTTTCCGGAGGTCTAGATAGCGTTCGTTGCTGAGGGCTTTTATCGGTGCGGTGAAGATTATGCGTTCAGCGTCATTGTTGGTGTTGATAGTGCCGTCTAGAGAGAGTATCCCAGCCCAAAGATATGCTACTAGAGTCTTGCCTGAGCCTGTGGGAGCGGATAGGACTGCGCTGTGATTCTGGATATGGCTGAAGGCTCGTAATTGCCAGTCGTAAAAATGTATAGTGTCCAATGCGTGAAATGTCCTTTATGTATGAGTGAGAATGATGCGGGCAGTTCATAAGCCGGGTTCTGTGTTGAAGACGATCATTTATCTGGTTCACTCCTCGCGGAATGACTTTAGCGTTCAATACCCGGAGTTCAGCGGGCCGCCTCGATACTCCCTATTTGAACTTGCTTCGGATGGGGCTTGCATAGCTCATGAATTGCTCCATGACTGGTGGGCTCTTACCTTCACCATTTCACCATTGCCTGCGTGAACAGGCTGTATATTTTCTGTTGCGCTGTCCCTCAGATTGCTCCGGCTGGACGTTATCCAGCATCCTGCCCTGTGAAGCCCGGACTTTCCTCCGAAAAGATTCGGCGATCGTCTGAACTACCCGCGTGCGTAATTGTATCACGCATTCACTCACTGCAAATATATTCCGGTGAACATGTCAACCGCTGAGGCTAATATATTGTCGTTGAAGTCATAGCCTGACGTGTGAATATCCGGATAGTTTTCGCCGTTGCCTACGTAGAAAATCGCGCCTGGGATCTGCTTCATGTACCAGCCGAAATCTTCAGAGGCCCGAATAGCTTCGTCCATGTGTATCACCTTCAGGCCAAGAGTCTTTGCAGCATTCTTCACCTTCCTGACGCATTCAGAATCGCTCACAGTCTCCGGAAAATAATCGTGAGTCTCAAAATTCACATCAACGCTGAAATCTCCGCCAAGTTTTTCCGCCAAAGCCCTAACGTCCGAGTCGAAAACCTGCATGTCGCGCTCACGTTCAGCCCTGAGAGTCATAGAGACCTCACCGTCTCCGGGAGATATGCCGAAGTTTTTGCTGCCGACTTTTACGTTCACGATGGTACACAGAACTTTGCGGCCTTCGTACTGCTCGTGCAGCTCCCTTATGCCCATGATGAGCCTTCCGACAGCAAAAGAGGGGTTGATGCCTTTTTCGGGTTCGCTTGCGTGTGAGGGTTTGCCGGTGAAATGCACAGTGAGGCCCTGTGATGCGCACTGACACAGTCCGGAGCGGAGGACTATGCTGTTTTCAGGGAAGCCGCTCCAGTTGTGGAAAGCGTAAATTTCGCTGATGTTGCGATCTCTGAGGAAGTCTGAGCATTCGTGTGCGCCTATGCCGATTTCTTCTGCGTGCTGGAAAACGAGATACACAGAGCGATTCACGTCCAGAGCGTCGAGTTCGAGAGCGAGGCCGCAGAGTGCTGCACAATGTCCGTCGTGGCCGCATTTGTGGGAGACTCCGGGATTCTGTGAGGCGTGTGGAATTAAGAGGGCTTCGGGAATCGGGAGAGCGTCCATGTCAGCGCGGAAGGCTATTGCGGGGGTGGATTCTACGTAGCGGGAAGCGTAGAACCATTTTCCGCAGTCGACTACGGCAAGACGGGTATTAGCCTCTATGAAGTCCATAAGTCTGCGTTTAGTGGCGGACTCTTGGCCGGAAAGCTCAGGATATTTGTGGAGTTCATGACGAAGAGCAGTAATTTTTCTCAGGTTATCAGTATTCATACTCAAATCACCTCGCGCAATATTATAGTGAGTTCAAGAGGCGTTTTTCATTGCGCCTATTACTCGTAACAGAACTCCAAATCTCCGATGAGCATTACGCGCGCTCCAACCTCGAACTGTTTAACGCATTCATCAAAAACAGTTATATCCACAGGGAAGCCTTCTACCCTGACTTGCGCTGTACGCTCTTTCGGATTCAAACCGATAACTATTCCTGTTACTTCTGTGTTGTGTTCGTCAATAGAATCGTCATCCTGTTTTATCCGTGAAGGGCTTGCGGCGTCCGTCTGTCCGGCAGATGTTATGTCCAGCAGTTCTAGACTGCCGTCAAGTTCTTTGCCTGCCACAAACACCGGCGGACAATCAGGAGACTCCATATACTCCAGATACTCGTAGTTAGGTATGTAAAATCTTGCTGCCAATATATTATTCTTATCATTCTTGGGAGAAAAATAGACAAGGCCTTCCCAATCAATGGCTATTGCACTGTTGCAAATAAAAGGTTTCTCCATGATTCTTGTACGCTACAACCCCATTACTCCATACATAATTATTCCGGCTACTGCGCTGAACATCAGAACTTTCGGAATCGACACCCTAAACTTCATCAGCAGCACCAAATCCACCACTCCCAGCAATGACGAAGCAATATCTACTCCTCCGCCTGAACGCGCATAGTTCGCAAGCGCAAGGTCTATCACCACTCCCAATACCATCCCCACACACGCAGGCCTCACCCCAGTCATCACATACCCAAGATACTTATTCTCCCGGAAGTGGTCAAAAAACACCGCACCCACCGCACACAGCGTATACGTCGGAGCAAGCGCACCCATGTTCGCCACAAACGCTCCCAACACTCCCGCCGCCTTCATCCCCGCAAACGTCGCACAGTTCAGACCCAACGGCCCCGGAGTCATCTCCGCAATCGCTACTATGTCGCTCACCTCATGCGCATTCATCCATCCGTGCGAAATCATCTCAGACGAAATCAGCGGAATCATCGACAATCCTCCGAAACTCGTGTACCCTATCTTCACAAAGCTCCAGAACAGCTCAAGCAGCAGCATCAGGACTCTTCCTCCTCTCGTAGTACTCGCATATCATCAGGCCAAGCACCGCACCTATCACCACAAGCATAACCGGACTCACCCTCAGGAAGAAATACAGCCCAAACATACCCAACGCTACCACATAGCACGGCGGATACTTGAACGCACTCCGAAGCATCCCCATCAACGCACTCAAAATCACCGGAGCTACCGCCGCACGCACTCCCTTCATCGCAGCAGCTACCCAGATATTCGACTGGAAGGCCGTGTAAAAACTCGTGATGATTAACAAGATTATCATCGGTACGGTTATCATCCCGAACATACACGCTACCCCTCCCCAAAATCCCGCCATCCTGTGCCCGAAAAACATCGCTATGTTCCCGATCATCGTCCCAGGCAATGAACGCCCTATGCTGGTTATGTCGAGCAGCTCCTCATCAGTGAGAGTGTGTTTCCTGTTCACGTACAGCTCCTTCATCTGCGCTACTATGCTCCACCCTCCGCCGAAAGTGAACGCACCAAACTTCAGGAACTCCATGTACAACTTCGCAAGCATACCCCTAAATCCTCCTATCTCTTGAACTCAACTATAGTTACTCCGTAGCCGCCTTCTCCCTCAACTCCAAGCCTATAACTCTTCACGTACTTCAACCGCGAACACAACGCATGTACCTCTCTCCGCAGAATCCCTTCACCCCGTCCGTGAATCACAGTAACCACAGAATGATTCGACCTATACGCGCGGTCTAGGTAGCTCTCCACGAGGGGCATTGCTTCAGCTACGAGCATTCCACGCACCATGATCGACGGAGGCACTGAATCAGCAGTCGGGAGCTTCGTAGTGTCCGCTGGAGGAGTGGCGATTTTGGCCTTCTTGTCGGTGGCTATGAGCTGCTCCACAGGCACGTCAATAGTCATCGGCCCGGCTGTCATGTAGGCTCTTCCGTTGCGAATCTCGTTGATGATTCCGACTATGCCGCTTCCTGCAACTTGGGCTGTTACTCCCGGAGCTGGCTCAAACGGTTTCGGACTGGCCTGAATCTCTCTCTCTGTACGTTTTTTGTGGCGTGAGTCTATGATTCCGCGTAACTTGTTGAGTTCCCTGCGCCTGACGTCATAGCCTTTGCGTGCAGATACTTTTGCTGTCTCCTCAAGTTCACGAATAATCTCCTTTGAGGTCTCTTCTGCCTTCGCTATGAACTTCTCCGCCTTCCTGTCCGCCGCCTGCATGATCTTGTCGCGCTGGTAGTCTATTTCTGCGACTCTGGCCTTGTAGGTATCACGCAGCTCTTCAGCCTCTCTCTTCGTTGCCTGAAATTCCCTCTCTGCTGATGCCAAAGCTGCCCTGCGTTCCGTGAGTTCGCTCATGATGTCTTCAGCGGTGATTTCGCGTGAGTCTAGTTCACCCTGTGCGAGCTTCAGGACTGATTCGGGCATTCCGTAACGTTTCGCGATGAGCAATGCACTGCTCCGGCCCGGTACTCCCATCAACAGTCTGTACGTAGGCTGCAATCTCTCAATGTCGAACTCCATGCTTGCGGTCTCGACTCCTGAAGTCGTGAGTGCATACTGCTTTATCGGATTATGGTGTGTAGTTGCGAGGGTGATACTGCCTTTGTCCTTGAGGGTCTGGAGAATCGCTACACCCAACGCCGCGCCTTCATGGGGGTCTGTTCCTGCACCAAGCTCATCAAGCAGAATCAGTGACGTACTTGTTGAGGCCTTCAGTATGTGTATGATTTTCTTCAGGTGTGAGCTGAAGGTCGAAAGATTTTGCTCTATGCTCTGTTCGTCGCCTATGTCCGCAAAAATTTCGTCGAACGTCCCGATCACTGTACCGTCCCTCGCAGGCACAGGAAGCCCCAGCCACGCCAAAGCTACCATCACTCCCGCAGTCTTGAGGGTTACGGTTTTGCCTCCGGTGTTCGAGCCGGTGATGACCAGTGTCGTAAAATCCTGCCCGCATTCCGCATCAATAGGCACTGCCTTTTCCCGAAGCATGGGATGACGCGCACCAACAAGCCGGAAAAATTTCTGCCCCGTCAATTCCGGAATAACCCAGTGATTATTGCGTATCAGCTCATCACACGCACATAGCATGTCCAGAGTCCCGATAACCCGCTCGGCGTTCTTGATGGCGTTTTCGCGGGATAACACGTTACGCGTGAGAGTCAGGAGTATATTGCGCTCCTCGTTGCGTTCGTCCTGAGTCTTGATGATGAGGGTGTTATTGATCTTGCTTAGGGCTTTAGGCTCCATATACACCGAGTTTCCTGATGCTGAACGTTCGACAGCGAGGCCCGGAAATCTGTTGATGTATTCTTGACGCACCAACAGCAAAAATCTTCCGTCCCTCCACGACAACGATCTCTCCTGCAACATGTTCGCACTGTCCGAGTCTTCGAGGAGTTTCTGCGCGATTCTGCGGCCTGTACGTTTCTGTGCCTCTATCTCCTCACGCAGGGTGAATAATTTCGGTGAAGCACTATCCGCGAGCCTTCCGGAGTCCTCGATCACACGCAATGCCTCAAGTTCCGGCGAGAAGTCCCGAATCCCGTGACGCAAGTCCTCAATGTGCGAATACCCCTCCGAGAATTTCGCTAGGTCCTCCCTGATGTGCCTGGCGCACTGGAGAATCGCTCGTACCTTCAGGAGTTCTTCACCGGAGAGAATACCGCTCCTCCTTGCCTGAGTGAACATGTGAGTCACTGACTCAAGGCCTGCACTGAATCTGAACTGCCCATGATGATCCGTGAGGTCTAGCCATTCACGCAAAAGTGCCTCGCGCTGTTTGAGCTGCTCTAGATTCTCTGCGGGCTTCAGCGACAATAATATATGCTCCCCTAATTCTCCGCGTAACTTTTCACGGTAAGGGAGCAGATTCTTTCCCAGCTCTAGGGTTTCTGTGATGTTCTGTGAGAGTCTCATTTATGCCCCGCCGGTTAGTGCTGTGAAGTCCAGTAATCCGCGTGCCTCCAGAAATTCACGGACATATGGCCACACGTAAGAAGCTCCCTTCATTGCGTAGCTGTCCTTAGTCCAGTTTTCGGGGACGAACCCGGGAAATGATGCCATAACCCCATACACTATCAACACTATTACACACGTCTTCAGCAGGCCGATAATCATCCCGAAAAAGTGATCCGTGAACGATAGCTGCGTAACCTTCACGAGCATTGACAGGATATAGCCGATGATGGTGAAAATTATCTCCACCAGAAAGAATATACCCACTCCGCACATGATAGCTACTATGCTAGGGTCTAGGCTGTTTTGCCACAAGTATCTGGATACTAACTCCACAGCAGGCTCTGTGAATCTCCATGAACAATATGACGCGACAAAGAACCCCACCAGTCCGATAACTTCGCCGGAGAAGCCTTTGACCAGTCCCCTGTACAGGAAGAATATCAACACGATCCCTGCTATGCCGTCAATCAATGCACCTATATTCATAAAACTATGATTACTCCTTTCCTAAATTACCCCTTGAGGCGCACGGTAATACGAGATTTTCAGGTCTAAGGGGGTTATTGCAGAGGCGAGGCTGTTTTTTGCCATCTCACACAACGCAGAAATACTTGGCCGGACTCTGACTGCATCACTAACTCCTGCGCGTTCTGGGTCATCAGAGATTGCTATAGCGTCAGGATTCTTTGCGAGCCATTCACGAACTTCATCGAGGGCATACTCTCCAGCAGTGAGAGACACTGCACACTCCGCATACACGTAGCCATGTCCAGCGTACACCATAGCAAGAATCTTCCCAGACATACCCGAACTTTCCGCAAGCATATTTAGTGATGATACAGGTATGATTTTTGCCCCACATGCATACGCTAATCCACAGGCATATGCTGCTCCCACACGAATACCCGTGAAGTATCCCGGCCCGTTGGTGAGTGCGACATAGTCCACCGCGTCAAAAGCTACTCCATTCCGCTCAAGCATTCCACGAACCATCAACGGAAGCATACTAGTCTGGAGGCGGCCTAAATCCTGCTGTTCGGAGGCTAGAATCTCTCCGTCAACCATCAACGCAACTCCCGTCAACTTCAGGCAGCAATCAACCGCTAAAATCACGCTCATAACTTCGCAAGTATCCTTTCTGCTTTGTCGCCATTCGCTGAGATTCTGATTTCTCGTTCATTCTCATTCACAGCAGATATATACACCTTCAGCACGTTATTTTCTGGAGGATTCTTCCAGCGGTCAGGCCACTCCACAAACAGCACACAGTCTTCATATTCCTCAAGCCCTAACGCTCCCGCATCGTCAAGCCTGTACAAGTCCGAGTGAATCACGAAAATTCCGGAAGCAGCTTCGTACTCATTAATCAGCGTGAATGATGGACTCCTGACTCCGGAAATTCCCAACGCCTCACAGACTCCGCGAACCAGCACCGTTTTTCCTGCGCCTAAGTCCCCGTAAAGCAGCACACATATTCCCGACTCTATGCATTCTCCGAGACTACGGCCAATATCCCGACTGTCATCCTCCGAGTGTGAGGGAAAAATTCGTTCAGTCATTGGGACGATTCTTCCTGCTGTTGCGCTTTCGGACTATTGCCCTGAACACGAAACATGACACACAGAACAATCCGGCGAACAATACCGTGCGGGGAATCTCTATGCTGTTGTCGGTGAACTTCCCAATACCGAAGATGAAGGCCACAGCTACAGCAAAGCTCACCAGACTCATCAACAACCCCTTGCGCTTGATCTGCTCAGTCTTGCGGATCTCTTCGTCCCAATCCACACGTCTACGCATTGATGTTCCCTGCCCTGATTTCCTGAATGACTTTCCTCAACGCGTGGGCTATCTCCGACGCAAGCACACCGTCCACTCCCAAACGTGAGAGCAATTCTCCGGCGAGTCCGTGAATGTTCGCACCCAACACTGCCGCGTCAAAAGCATCAAGCCCCATCGCCAAAAACGCACCTATGCATCCCGAAAGCACATCACCAGATCCCGGCACAGCAAGCTCCGGACCTCCATGTTTGACTTCCTCGAATCTGTCGCCTGACGCAATGAGTGTGTTATGCCCCTTCAGCACAACGCATCCCCAGCGTTCGGAAAGTTCCCGCACAGCACCGCCTCTGTCGCCGTGAACAGCTGCAGGCGGAATCCCGAGCAACCTTCCGGCTTCGGCTTCGTGTGGAGTGAGTACCGAGTCAGCCCTTGCACGTAAATCATCCTTCGTGACAGCGAGTGCGTTTAGTCCGTCACCGTCAACAAGAATCTTCTCCGGCCATTCGCGCCACATCTGGGACGTGAAAATTTCTGCGGCTATACTTCTGTCCATCCCGGGACCAATCACTACAGCATTGATATTCTTCTGTGCTAAAGCAGTGTCCTTCCAGCGAAATACGTCATCTTCTGCGCAGTGGATCACTTCGGGCAATCTTGACGCACATACTTCGCACACGTTCTGCAGCGACAACAGCGTAACTACTCCAGCACCTGACCTCAGCGCACCGAGAGCACTCAATGCAGGAGCACCAGGATAACGCAACGACCCTCCAGCGATTAGCAGCCTGCCTCTGAAACCCTTGTGCATGTCCACAGGACGCGGAGGCAGTAAATCCTTCAGTTTCTCCTGAGGCATACTAGACTCTCACCAGATTCGGGGGAAGATTTCCGGACAAAACCGCCTCGATATTTCGGGCAATCATCAATCCCATGTTAGTGCGTGTGTCGAAAGTTGCAGAGCCTAAGTGCGGCATCAGTACAACGTTATCGAGAGCCTTCAACGCGTCCTCAATCAGTGGTTCACGTTCGTAGACATCGAGTCCAGCGGCGGCTATAGTGTGATTCTTGAGAGCCTGTGCGAGAGCTGCTTCGTCGATCACCGGGCCTCTAGCTGTGTTGATGAGGATAGCGGAGTTCTTCATCTTTGCGAACTCGTTTGCGCCGAGTAAGTGCTTAGTGTCGGGTGTTAATGGCACGTGCAGAGAAATGTAGTCGGAATCTCTCAAAAGCTCATCCATGCTAACGAGCTTTGCGCCGAGTTTATCAAGCTCCGGAGAGTTATGTCGGCCGTAGTAGATCACGCGCATGTTGAAGCCGAGAGCTGCCTTGCGTGCAAAGTTGCTGCCGATTCTACCAGCGCCGATTATGCCGAGAGTCTTTCCGGAGACGTCATAGCCCAACATGTATTCAGGTGCCCACGAAAACACCGATGTCCGGCAAATTCTGTCGCCCTCGATGACTCGCCTAGCTGCTCCGAACAACAACGCCCATGCAAGATCTGCCGTTGCGTCCGTGAGAACGTCGGGTGTATTTGTGACGTGGATACCCTTTGCGTTTGCGGCTTTCACGTCTATGTTGTTGAAGCCCACACCGTAATTCGCAATGAGCTTGAGATCTGGGCTTGCGTGTGAGAGTAATTCTGCGTCTATCTGGTCGTTGAGCATTGTTACCATCACAGCATAATTCTTCACGCCGTTCACTAACTCTTCATGTGTAGCCTGACGGTTTTCGGGGTTCACGTCATACTCGCAAATCCGAGCGAACTCCTCCATGACTCTCTTGGGAAGCTGACGGGTTGCGTATACTTTCTTGTTCATGTACTTCACTCCTCAATCGTGATAGTCTGAATCACAATGTCCTTGACGGGTCTATCCTGCCTGTTGGTTTTCGTGTGGCCGATCTTCTCGACAATGTCCATGCCCTCGATGACGTGTCCGAAAATCGCGTGATGCCCATCCAGCCACGGTGTCGGCACTAACGTGATGAAAAACTGCGAGCCACCAGTATTCGGGCCTGCATTCGCCATTGAGAGTATGCCTTTAGCGTTGTGCTTGAGGCCTTCACCGAACTCGTCAGGTATCTTGTAGCCCGGGCCTCCCATGCCTGTACCTGTGGGGTCTCCGCCCTGAATCATGAACTTATCGATTACCCTGTGGAAAATCACTCCGTCATAGAAATTCTTCTTGGCCAAGCTCACAAAGTTCTCTACGGTTTTGGGTGCTAGGTCGGAATACAGCTCGATCCTGAAATTTCCCATTGATGTCTGAAAGTTTGCGACAGGTCTTTTTGCTGGAGCAGCTTCATCATCAGCAAATGCAGGTGCAGAAATCATCGGGAGCATCGCCGCACCAAGTGCAATGACTCCTAAAAGTTTAAGCATGAATATTTTTCCTCCTAATTAGTTCGTAACAATTTGGGGTTGACTAATGATATCACCTCACTACAAAAATTCCCCATGCATTCACGCAAACATAGCCGCACAAAAATTCTCCCTTGCCCTCACAATAACGCCCCCACAAAACATTCATCCACTGCCTTCACGTTAACTCTCTCACACACAAAAAAAATTCCTCCCCTGCTTTCACACAGAGAAGGAACTTCATCCGCAGCACCTCTTCAGAAAATTCCTACCCGCTCACTATCGGCAGGTTCACCCTGATGATCGATTCAGCTAGTCCCGTATCTTCATCAATGTCTATCACTACTCCGTTGAATGCGCAATCCGTTTCACACGCCTCAAACTTCACCGGCAGCCCCGTCAAAAATCTCGGCATACACGACTCACAAGACACTCCCAGCATTCCGCTCTGGCCTCCTGTCATCCCAGCGTCACACATGAACGCCGTACCATGCTCCAGAATCCGCTCGTCCGCCGTCATCACGTGGGTATGTGTCCCGATCACTGCACTCACTCTCCCGTCAAGAAAATATCCCAACGCCTGCTTCTCACTGGTCGCCTCCGCGTGAAAGTCCACAAATATCGGCAGCTTCTCCCCGCCATTTGCCTTCAGCTCATCAATCAGAGCATCCGCACACCAAAACGGCGAATCTATCGGCGGCATAAACACCTGTCCTTGCAGATTCAGTATCCCCAGCTTTTTGCCCTTGCGCTCAACTATTCCGTGTCCTCTTCCCGGACATGATTGGTGATAGTTCGCTGGACGGAAGACCCTAGTTTCTGCGTCAAGTATCGGGAAAAATATCGGCTTGTCCCAAATGTGATTCCCGCTCGTCATCGCGTCAACTCCCAGAGCTATGAACTCGTTGAAGATCTTTTCTGTCATGCCTTTTCCGTGAGCAGCGTTCTCGCAGTTGATGATCATGAAGTCGAACGGCCCGTAGTCTCTCTTGAGGATGGGCAGTGCTTGAGCAAACGTGTTCCTCCCGGATTCCCAAGCTACATCGCCGGAAAATAACAGCCTCATTTTGCGATCTCCGATGCTTTTGTCTCGCGGGCAACGTTGACCCTGATCTGTCCGGGATACTTCATGTCTGCCTCGATTTTGCGGGCAATGTCATACGCCATCTTGTGAACAGCTCCGTCATCAGTCTTGCTGGCGTTGAGAATCACTCGCACTTCACGGCCTGCCTGTATCGCGTAAGCCTGAGTCACTCCGTCAAATTCCTGCGCAATGTCCTCAAGCTGCTTGAGTCTCTTGATGTACGCATCTATGCTCTCACGTCTAGCACCCGGTCTCGCTGCACTAATAGCATCAGCAAGCGCAACAATTACCTCATACACCGAGTCAACCTCCAGATTATCGTGGTGGCTGGCTATGCAGTTCACAATCTCCGGACGTTCACCGAATCTCTTCGCCAATTCTGCGCCTATCGATGCATGAGGCCCCTCGATTTGGTGGTCTATAGCCTTCCCGATGTCATGAAGCAACCCTCCGCGACGTGCAGTCTCCTCGTCAAGGTCAAGCTCCGCCGCAATAATCCCAGCTATCTGCGCGACCTCCAGACTATGCGCCAAAACATTCTGCCCGTAACTGAATCTGAACTTAAGCTGTCCGACAGTCCTGACTAGTTCGTTGTGCATGTTCTTGATGCCGAGTTCGAGTATAGCGTTCTCGCCTTCGGTGATCATTTCCTCGTCAATGTCTCTAGCTGCTTTCTCGATAAGTTCCTCGATTCGTGCAGGGTGTATTCTTCCATCAACAACGAGTCTCTCCATAGCTCTGCGTGCAATTTCGCGCCTGATGGGGTCAAAACTGGAAAGTGTTACTGCTTCGGGTGTGTCGTCAATGATTATGTCTACTCCTGTGAGGCTCTCGAAGGCTCTGATGTTGCGTCCTTCACGCCCTATGATTCTGCCCTTCATCTCCTCCGAAGGCAAAGGCACAACGCTCACTGTGGAATCTCCTGCTGTCTCGACTGCACAACGCTGCATTGCCCCAATGATGATGTCTCTGGCTTTACGTTCGGCTTCACGTGATGCCTGCTCCTCTAACTCCTTGAGCTTGAGGCCGAGCATGTGTTTAGCGTCCTCTTCGGTCTTGTGCATGAGAATCTCTTGTGCTTGTTCTTTTGTGAGTTCTGCGATCTCTTGGAGCTTGATTTCTTGCTGCTGTATCGTAGCTTCTAGGGCAGCCTTACGTTTTTCGAGATCCTCATGTCTGGCTTTGAGTTCGTCCTCTTTGCGAGTGACTCGGTCGATTTTTTTGTCGAGGTTGTCCTCTTTCTGCTCAAGTTTGCGTTCAGTGCGCTGTATCTCTGCTCGTCGTTCCTTGATGTCCTTCTGTGCTTCCTGCCTGAGTCTGGTAACTTCGTCGCGAGCTTCTGCGGCTTTAGCCTGACGGAGTTTTTCTGCGGCATCTTCTGCGTCTTTGAGCATAGCAGCAATCTGTTTCTTAGTGCCGTTGATTCTAGAATTGTCCCATGCTTTGAGGCCTGCATAGCTCAGACCTGACCCGGCCATGAAGAACAATACCATTAACACGTATTGCATAATGAGTTCATTAATCCTTTCTGTGTGCTGAAATATATATATTCCCAAAAAATGAAGGAGTGCTGAAATACATAAATGCTTATCCCGAAAAATTTGGGTGGATGATAAAATTCTACATTTTTACTCAGCGATTAACAAGCCAAAAAATCATTTACTGCTTTCCTGTGAAGGGTGTACGTCTACCTGTGCCATCAACTCCGAATTTCTTATCCAGCGCGTAATTATCCTTTGGGCGCGAAAAATACCCGTCTCTCACCGTCTCAGGTTCACCCATTTCCAGCAAGTCGCTCACCTTCAGGAAAATATACCCCTGCCTCTCCAGAATGCTCACGACTTCCCGCAAGAGATTCGCTGTCCCTTTAGGCACTAGATTCGCGTGAAACAGCAATATGCTTCCTGGTCTGGTCATGCCTGCAACGAGCTTGGCCGAACGTTTTGCGCGCGAGGGTTTGGAGTTGTCTGCTGCTTCTGCTGCCACGTCCCACTGAATGACTCTGAGTCCCAATTCCGCAATAATCTTCAGTGCAGACTCCGAATTTCTCCCGTATGGCAAACGAAACAGTGTCATGCTCTCCGGAACATCATCAAGGCCAGATTCTTCACGCAAGAGTTCGTACTCAGCCTGAGTCCATAAGATTTGGGCTTTGAGGCCTTCAGGAGAGAGCAATGCACAATTTCCGTGAGACCAGTTGTGATTCGCGAGCTCAAATATCGGGTCGGACATGATTTGCTTGACGCGCTGTGAATGAGTCCGCATCCATTTTCCGCCCATGAAGAGAGTAGCAGGGATTGAGTGTTCATGCAGGAAATTTATCACGTCCATATCGCAGCCGGTGGTGACGGTGTCGAGTTCGCACATGTCGAAAGTGAGAGCTACGGCTTTGATGGAGTCTGGGAGCTTTACGCGGCGGATAACTCCCTCATCAGGTGAGAGCGGCGGCAATTGGTAGAGCGGGGCAGTTCGTTCTGGAGGAGTGGAGTTGTTGTTGATGGCTTTGCGTTTGTCGTACGAGGCAGGAGTCCAAGAGTCATAAGCATATACAGCACAGGGTATGAACACCAGAATGCATAACAGCATGAAAATTTTTGTGGCCTTCATGAGATTAGAGTCTCCTTGTGTAACGTGATTTGTGGGGGGTAATATCCGCGATTCTATCACAGCTCCTTCACGGACATAGCCCCCGCAGTTCGTGTACATCACATCACTCTGAAGATACACACCTCAGTACTTCATGAACATATACCATCACTCTGTGTACATCGCCCGCACAGCATTAACTACTGCCAACACCATCATGCCCACATCCGCAAACACTGCTGCCCTCATTCCGGCCAAGCCTGCCGCTCCGAGAATCATGCACACAACTTTCACAGCTACCGGCACAGCTATATTCTCCCTCACTATCCGCATACACTTTCGGGAGATTCTCACTGCATGAGCGACCTTCAAGGGGTCATCGTTCATGATTACCACATCAGCCGCCTCAACTGCCGCATCACTGCCCAATGCTCCCATAGCTATACCCACATCCGCACCAGCCAGCACAGGAGCGTCATTTATCCCGTCCCCTACAAATGCACTTCTCCCATCGCGAGCAAATTCCTCAACCTTCTTCACTTTGTCAGCAGGCAATAATTCCGCATACACCTCACCTATCCCCACATTCTTTGCCGCATCATCAGCACTTGCCTTAGTGTCTCCGGTGAGCATTACGATTCTGTCCACGCCCTCACGCTTCAGAGCAGCAACAGCCTCATGCGCAGACTCTTTCAGCACGTCAGAGATCACCACATGCCCCGCATATTCCCCATCAATAGCAACGTGAATGATATGCCCTGAAGATTTCGTACACGGATGCCATTTCGCAGTTCCTGCCCTGTCCATGAGCTTTGAGTTCCCTGCGTAAACTTCGCGGCCATTCACTTTTGCCCGGACTCCATAGCCAGCAAACTCCTCGTATTCTTCTACGGTGCAATTATCAGACTCATTCGGGTATGCCCTGCGCAGAGAGTCAGCCACAGGATGCGCAGAATATCTCTCCACGTGTGCGGCCAAGTGCAATAATTCCGTCTCGCTGAGAATCTCAGGGTGTACAGCCACAACCTCAAACACTCCGCGCGTCAATGTCCCTGTCTTGTCGAACACAGCGCACTTCAGCCCAGCAAGCACCTCAAGGAAATTACTGCCCTTCACCAAAATTCCGGCCTTCCCTGCTCCGCCAATAGCCGCGAAAAACGTTAGAGGCACACTGATCACCAGAGCACACGGACAACTTATCACTAAGAACGTCAACGCCCTGTATACCCATTTTGTGAACTCAGCAGGATTCAGAATCGAGGGGACTAATGCAACCAGCAACGCACACACGCACACTGCAGGGGTATATACTCGCGCAAAACGTGTGATGAACTTTTCGGCTCTGGCTTTCCGTGATGAGGCATTCTCCACAAGTTCGAGTATCTTCGAGACAGCGGACTGGCCGAAATCTTTCGTGGTCTTCACGCGCAAGAGTCCGGACATGTTCACGCACCCGCTGAGTACTTCGTCGTTGGTGTTTACGTCTCTGGGTATGCTTTCACCGGTGAGGGCTTTGGTGTCCAGTGCGGAATGTCCATCAAGAATCACGCCGTCAATGGGGATTTTTTCTCCGGGCTTGACGAGAATCACGCTGCCTGTTGCGACTTCGGAAGGGTGTACGCGTTTGGTGATGGTCTTTTGCGGTGATGCATGGTGTGTGTCGCCGTCATGTACTCTAGTTTCGCTTTCTGATGTCTGGTATTCGAGATTGGCATATTCCGGTCTGATGTCCATTAGTGCGGTGATAGAGTCCCTGCTACGGTCTGAGGCATAATCCCCGAAAAGTTCTCCGGTCTGGTAGAGAATCATCACTGCGCAGGCTTCGGAATACTCTCCGAGAATCAACGCGCCTATCGTAGCTACTGCCATCAGGAAACATTCACCGAAGACTTCACGCTCACGGATGCCCTCCACTGCCTCAAGCAGCACGTCATAGCCAGCAATCACGTACGCAGCCAAGAACAGCACAACTCTCAATGACGGAACACAATACCCCGCACAAAGCACCGCACACGCCGAAACAATGCGCAATAATGCACGCACATGCTTATTCATGAAAAATAACCTCCTCAATTTTGCATGTGTTCAAAAAATCAAATGAACGTTTGAATGGATAGCGGGTATGTTATCACTGAAGGCTCGTAATATCAAATCACTTATAGCATAAAGCGTGTAATATCAGGTCTCACTTAGGGCATGTGATATTAAACATAGCGTCAATAGCCTGGTGAAGTAACTGGGCTTCTTTCGTGCCAGCGAGTGAGTAATGAATCTCTTGCCCTATGCGTTCGGAGATGACGAGATTGCTTCTTCGGAGGAGTTGCAGGTGATGAGACACAACGGCCGTGCTGAGGTTCAGGGCAGCAGCGATATTCGAGACACATTCTTTACTGTGGCAGAGCAGCCATAGTATCCGGAGTCTTGTGCCGTCGCCTAACTGTGCGAAGACTGAGGCAGCCTGTGAAAATTTTTGTGTGTCGGGCATTTCGTCAAGTACAGCGTTAATATTCTTGTCGTGTTCATGAGGAAGATTATAGTGTGTCAAGATTTGCTCATATCCTTTCACGCGGAATTATCCCACAAAAAAGGAAGCTCCAGATTTTTCCGGAAGCCTCCCCAAAAAATTCACTGCCTGATGTGCTACCTGACTGCTACACCTGAGAAGTCATTTACCGTGTGGCTCAGAGTGAACACGCTGCCTGAAGACTCGATGCCCCTGCTTGAGGTGTCCGTGTCAGAAAACGCTCCGACATACCTGATGGACATTACTACGTTTCCGTCTGCGTCAGAGACTACAGTAGTTCCGGTGCTGGTCGTGGTCTGAGTGCCGGTGTTCGTGCTTGTGTCAGTACCTGTGTCAGTACCTGTGTCAGTACCGGGATTTGTGCCGGGATTTGTGCCGGGATTTGTGCTGCCGGAATACGCACGGTGTGTGTACTTCACACTGTCCGACATGTAGACATCTCCGCCCTCGATCACGTCAATAGGTCCTTCCGCCTGAGCTGGTATCTGGTCGCTATCCTGCACTGCCGTAATGTCCAGAGTCCCCGCGTTGATGACTATATACCCGTTCGAGTCTATGCCGTCTCCATTCTTCGCAACTATGGTTAGTTTTCCGCCGTCCATCGTGAACACAGAAACATAGTCCTCATTCACATTGATTCCGTCCTCGTCAGCAGTAACATTCACAGTTCCGCTGTCAATGGTCAGGTGCATTTCCGTATCGAGGCCTTCATAGTCTGAGGTGATGTT
>JAFTBT010000153.1 GCA_017455085.1 Synergistaceae bacterium | reverse complement strand
TGTGATGCAGTGTGAGACTGCGACGATATTTTCCTTGCCGCTGATAGCAGCAAGAAGTTCTTTTGCGTCAGATGCAAATTTGCCCATGAAATTCGCCTCCATATATAATTTTTGTAGCAAATGGGAAGTACGAGAATTATACAGGGAGTGTATGAAAGTATGTATATGTATTTCGGATTAGGCTCAAACTTAGGCAACAGGTTACAGAATCTCCGCGATGCCCTCGAAAAATTGAAGACCATCGGGAAAATTGAGGCCGTCAGCAGCGTATACGAGTCCCCTGCTTGGGGAGGTGTCCCTCAGCCCGATTACCTCAATGCCTGCGTGAAGGTAGAGGCTTCTGACACGATAGACCCTCACGAACTTTTGAGGACTGTCAAAACTTTTGAGCAGGAACTTGGCCGTGTGCCTTCAGTACGCTGGGGAGAAAGGAAGATCGACATCGATATACTCCTGATTGACAACATGATATTTCACTCTGAGGAGCTGGATATACCGCATATAAGTATGTCATTGCGATTATTTGTGCTTTTGCCGCTGAGTGAGATAGTGACTCCGAACTGGCTGCATCCCATAACCGGAAAGAGGCTGCATGAATTTATTGCGAGTCTTAGTGATGAGACCAGACCCGTAAAACTTGATGGTGTACGTCTTTAGCTGCACTATTTGTAGCTGTAAATGTAGTTGTAAAACTTCGTTCTTAGGAGTGAAAATTTCTAAAGGCTGAAGAGATTCTATCACACTGCCAGCAAAGCCAGACCCAAATGGAGGTGATAGCTGTGTCCTCTAAGACTAAGAGACACAACCGTCCCAAGCACAAACAGAAGCGAGATATACTCCGTCCACTGAGTTACCTCGCCTCTATAATTTCCTCGATTGTGAAGCTAGCCTTTTTCCTTTGGGATAGATTTCACAAGTAACTGATAGTTTCTTTATCGGCAGGGGTTAAGGTTTCCCCTCGACCTTGTCCCTATTTTACCACACTATACCCCCAATTCAGGCATATTCCGCAAAATTCTCACCGTCTCCACGCTCACACTAACCACCTTCCGAATCAACTCCACTATATACCGCTCATCACCACGTTCACGCCCCCAAGCATTCCCGTCATTCCGCAGGCCGCTCTTCCCGTCAACGCTGTCGCTATACCGCTCCACTATCCACTCCAGCGCACTCCGCCCATTCACCACATACTCCCACGCCTCACTCGGAATTCCGCTCAGTGTCAGCATGTCGTTATACTGAATCACCTTCTCTCCTCTGCGATCAACTATCCTCATCTTCTTGACGGTGTACTCCCGCAAAGTTTGGTGTGTCCACTCCTCACGCAGAGCATACCCCTTCACGTCCTCATACCCCACATGCAGCCGACCAAGCTCACGCCCCGCGTCCCTGAACGCCCGGAACCTCGCAAGCTCCTTCACCGCAGGAACACGCGCCAGCAGCCTCTTCGTGTCCTTCCCGAAACGCTCCGCATATTCCCGCGAAGACAGCACTCCGTAGATCCAGCAGAATATATCCTCCTTCGTGATACTCCCGTCATGGCAGCGCAGGCGGTACAGAGTCAGAGTCTCGTCGCTGATTCCGTCCCTGCATCCAGAGTTTTCATCGTCGTACGGTATTGTTTTCTGCTTGTCGTCTTTCTTCCTTTCCTCGTACCAGAACAGCGGAAAACATTGTGTGATGTCTAGCAAGTGAAGTTCTGGCAGTGTGTCAGTCATCAGCACAGAGAAATTTTTACTTGATACACCTGATACACATATCACCATATTTTTTGTGTCAGGCTTCGGAAAAATTTGTGGTATCTGCAAAACGTACTCGTTAGTATCTCGGCTGAAGTGCATCATCATTTTCACATACGGACGGTAAAGCGCAACTCTCACTTCATCATCACTAAAGGCTATCGTTTCATTATGGGCTGCTTTCTGGCGTAATCCTCGAGTCCATGCAATTTTGTGTGGGTCATTCAAACGTTTGTTATATGCGTCAATCATAGTCCTCATGTTTTCGCACAATGCCTCACGCGAAAAGTTATAGCACCATGCATCCCGTTTAGTCTGACCTCCCGCAGAATACCACATCCCAAAAATCGCATCCCTCTCCGGCTCGTTCTTGTTCCCAAGATTCATGAAGCCCCCAAACTCTTCACCCCTCTGGTTCACCCAGTCCCCGGCCAAGTTCGGCACAATCTCCCTCAACGTCCCCGCACTCTCCATCGCCCCAAACGACTCACGCCTCACCAGCTCCGCAAGTTTCTCCTCACGCGTCAGGTAGTCCCCGACCTCGTAATAGCCTATCCTGCACGGGTTGCGTGT
>JAFTBT010000152.1 GCA_017455085.1 Synergistaceae bacterium | reverse complement strand
GTCAGGCCTAGTGTCTCCACTCGTGGGAGGTGTCGGAACGTCAGGCTGAGTGTCTCCGCTTGTGGGTGCGTCCGGCGTAACATCGGGGCTTGTCGGCACAAAAGGCTCAACGTCTCCGCTTGGGGTCGGCACTACAGGAACTACAGGCGTAACGTCCTCGCTCTCTGCTGGAGTCTCACTGCTCGTGTCTTTCACTGCGATTATCGGTGCATATGTGTACGCAGGCTCCATGTATGCCGCAACGTTGACCTTCTTGCTTGCTGGGACTGTGGTTATCTTGTTGCCATTGTCGTCAAGAAACGCATACGAATCTCCTGCATCTGCCGCCGCAAAGAATCCTGACACACTCGCCGCAGATAAAGCTGTGGGCATCATGTGCATAACAATAGAGTCCCCGATGTTGAAGCTGCTCAAGTCGAGGCCCCACACATACACTGCTGCCTTGTTGACACTCATTATCGGGAGTGCCAGTGCTGGAGTCTCGTTGCTGGGGATTTCTGCCAACTCTGACGGGTCAACATCCTCAAGGCTTCTCTCTGTACCGACTGCATCACCAGGAAGAGCAGCTACTTGTGTATCACTGCCTGCACCTCCGACTGCACTAAGCACTTTCGAGGCCATTGCTGTGTCGTTAACGTCCAGTGTGGACTCTGAAGGTGTCGCTGCTGTGGAGTCTGTAGGCGTAACGTCCGGACTCGTTGGCGTGGGTGTAACGTCTGGGCTTGTGGGTGTGGGTGTGGGCGTGACGTCCGGACTCGTTGGCGTGGGCGTAGGTGTAACATCCTCGCTCTGAGTGTCGGGAGTTGTTCGAGGCGCAAAGTTATTACTGGGACTTCCTCCGCATCCTGAGAACGCAAATACTGCCAGTGCCATCACAAACAGGCACAAAAATTTTCTGGTCTTCACTGTGAATCAAAACCTCCTGCAAAATTCTTCCATTCTGTTCATTGACTCAGTAAGAGTCTCCATCGACTGGGTACACGCTATTCGTAAATACCCTTCTCCTGTCCCGCCGAATGCGCTTCCCGGCAGGACCGCTACATGTGCTTCGTTGAGCAATTGCCACGTAAATTCTTCGCTGGTGAGTCCCGTACCCGAAATATCAGGGAATAGGTAGAATGCTCCTTCCGCAGCATGGCACTTCACCCCTTTCATAGAATTTAGTCTGCCCACAACCATATTCATGCGTTCGCCGAAAATTTCTGCGCGGGCTTTCACTTTCTCGTCCTGAGTGTTCATAGCATACGCCGCAGCTTTTTGTGCCAGCGTGTTCACCCCGTAGGTCTGGTATGACGACAGTACGCATATCGTGTTGATGACGTTCTGAGGCGCAAACAGGTAGCCTATCCTCCAGCCGGTCATGCAGTGGCTCTTGGACACTCCGGAAGCCAGTAATGTACGTTCCTTCATGCCGGGTATGTTCGCAAAACACTCATGCTTTCCGCTGAAGACCATAGATTCGTAAATCTCATCACTCAGCACGAACATATCACGTTCCTCTACAAATTCTGCGATCTCCTCAAGCTGTTTACGAGTCGCGAGTCTGCCTGTGGGGTTGTTGGGGAAGTTCAGGACTATAGCGCGGGTTCTGGGAGTAGCTGCAGCACGTAGCTCCTCAATGCTCGGAGCAAAGTTATTGTCTTCGCGGGTCTTGACGGCTACGGGGACTCCTCCATTGTCGCGGATCTGATTTGCATACGGAGTGAAGTACGGCTCTATCAGCATGACCTCATCGCCCGGATTCAGCAATGCACCGAACGCAAGCCACGGATTATGCAGACTTCCGACGGAGATATATACGTTGTCGGGTGAGGACTTGTAGCCGTGGTGACGCTCCCAGTAAGCACAGGCAGCTTCACGGACATCACGGAAGCCCTGAAGCGGAGGGTAGTGGGTGTAGCCGGAGAGTGCGGCTTTTGCTCCGGCCTCTATGATGTCGGGTTCGGTTGGGAAATCCGGCTCGCCTATGCTGAGGTTGAGGACATCGGGCATTTTCTCGATAGCCTGAAAGACCCTTATCATGCCGGAAGGTTTCTGCTGGGTGAATTTTTTCGCTAACTCCATGAAATTTTTACACTCCTAACATTTTTGGGAATGCCTGTTATTGTACAGCAAAAACGCCTCACACTGTGGATTCATCGCTTGAAGTCGCAGAAATCTTGCAGAAATACATCAAAACCCCCTCACACTGTGGATTCATCACTTGAGCTTGCAGAAAACAAAGCCGAGTAATACCATTCATAGCAAATTCCATTAACAAATGAGGTGCATTCTATGACGATTAAGAGATTTTTTGCTCTAAGTTTCGTTGCTCTGCTCTTGTTCGCGGCGTTCATTGCGAGCGGATGCGGAGGCTCTAGCAGTAATTTGGCAGATACATCGTCTCCAGACACTACCACCGATGCAGAAATGCCCAGCATGGTTAGCGTGTTCGATTCCCCAGAGTTTGACGTTGTCGGGCAGGAATTGGAGGCTGAGATGATTTCGGAGGATCTCACTGAGCCAAATATTCACATAGTTATGATTATCTCAGGCGATGACTACTTTATCACGGACGACACCGATAACGTTTCATCTGCCAATGCTCAGTCTGTGAAAGCCGCTGCTACACTCCCTGAAAACAAGCTGCAGGAACTCTCCGCGAAGATCAAGCCATACTACGAATCCGGTGATGTGATTGCGTTGTTCTGGCCATCAGCAGCCACAATCAACGACCTGTACGAGGCTGTAGGTGAACCCCCGATGAACGTTGACCCTGCACAACTGCTGTCGGGTTCTGAGGACGAATACCCCGAAATGTACGCGATAGCCAAGCGTTACAATGGTGATGTGGCGCATAATTTCTCGTACGTTGTTCCGGGCAGCACTGCTTTCTTGGAAGATGTGCTCGAAGAAATCATGAGCTTAGACTCAAACGATACTTCAGGAAGTCAGCAGTCCACACAAACCGAAGAGAACAGTGGAGTTGTGTATGACAAGTACGCAGGACTCAGGCAGGGGTATTTATTCCAGGCACGCCGTTATGCGGATTTTGTCCTATGGGCTGCACGCATAGACTCCGAGATGGCGGAGATGATGAATTTCGAGTCGTCCTCAGAGTTCCCGTTACGTTCAGCGGCACTCACAAACGAGTCGAAATCCGGTGAAATGTTCAACTACGGCGCACAGAAGATAACGGTTGATGTGTCCTACAAGAGCGGAAACATTTCTTATTTGCATTTTTCGGCCGCAGCTCACTACAGTGTTTACAGCTTCTACGATTTCGGCGACAAGAATGAGTACTACTATGTGCAGGCAAATTGTTTCGTCAAGCCTGAAGCATACAGAAAGTACACCGATAGTGAAGGCACAAAAACTAAAGGTTCTATGAGGTGGTACAACTTTTCCCATTCGATAAACGGAGCTACGTATAACTTGTTCAGCCATGCACCGCATAACGTAAACAGATCCAGTACTGTCAACGATGGCACAAGCTACGGCACTACGAATACAACAGGCTACAAAGTCGGAACTGAAGTCGGAGCTGAAATCGGTACTGATGGTGCAAAAGTATCTAGTAAGGTTTCATCTGAGTACAGTTCATCCACGTCTAAGAGTACAGGCTACAACCATTCCGCGACATGGACAACTAATGACTGGGCAATAATCGATGAGAGCAATACTGCAACTCCGTCTTGGAAGGTAGATTTCAAAGCTCCGGACTATAATAGCGGCGGCCCGAACGGTTATTATCCTGATTGGAACGGGAATGTTCCAGAGGCCTCGACACGGCGCAACGACCTCGATTCTGAATGGATGTGGCAGGTAACGCAATCGAACCAGAGCATATCAATACGCACACAATTGAATGCACAGCTTAGGGAAACTTGGTGTGGAAACAATGCAAGAGACAATCGTTATGCTAATGGTACTCCATATGGTACTGCTCCCATCGCAAAGCCGCCTCACATTATCGTCAAGCAGAAGAATTTCGACTTCGGAAAAGTTGGTGGTATAGCATTATTCAGGTTGATTTGCGGCGGTAATTGGCAGGCAGTCAGTGATTCGGGCTGGTGTCAGGTTCAACCCTCAAGCGGTGCGGCTACTGGTGGAGAAGAGCAGTCTGTGTACATACAAGCTAAAACGTTTGATACTGGCACAGGCGATCTAGAAGTACGTCAAGCTAATGTTATGGTTAAGGATCTTGAGACCGGCCAGATACAGACCATCAAGATCGCTCAAAACAACTGGTAACCGGACAAACTTCCGGAAATTTTCAGCCCCTGTAAACTCTCAGGGGCATTTTTTGTTACCGTTTGAACGGCCAGAATCGTAATAAGGGCTTCGGTTTTTTGCGGAGCTTTGTGTCCTGTGAAATGCTCACTACTTCGTCATCACTCACCTTCAGAATCTCCGGCTCATCTTGCGGGTGAATCCTGCCCTGAAGAATCATGTTCGTGTACATCACCTGAGAGTATATATCACCTTTTTCTGCGGCCTTCCGGTAAAAATTCACAGCCATTCCGGAATCTTCACCGACACCAAAGCCGTACAGGTACATATCCCCAAAAAACGCATACGCCTTCGGATTCTCATCGTCAGAGTAGCTCCTCAGCACCGGCATAATCACCGCATAATCCCGTGAGACCTCATCGCCAGAAACCGGAACGCTCTCCACAACCCTGCACAGCTCCCCGAAATCTGCTCTGCCGTCCGTCCCGAAAGCCTCAAGCCTCAATGCGTGGAGTGCAACCGGAGTCCTTCGGGCTATCCTGAGTCTCTCCGCAGCTCCGTCGCGTTCGTCCAGACAGTCAGCAATCATCAAGGCCGTAAATTTGTCGCGGCTAGTCATGTTCGCAGTAAGTTCATTGAGTTTCAGGGATCTCAACGCCTCACGCAAAAGCAATCCCGCCGGAATATTCGCCCTCATGAGCCGGAGAATCTCCCCGCTGAGTTCCTGCTCATACCCGAAATCAGTGTTTATCTCCGCGCACATGATGCCGGTACTTTTCTCGTCAAGTGCATAGTACACCGCACCGGCAAAAAGGTTATTCACCCAGTCGTCACGCAGAGTGTTTTCTCGCATGATCCTGCACAGCTCCAAAATAGTATCCCGATTCTCCACAGTGTTGCGCAGATCCTCATTCACTATCTCGCTGATTCTGTACTTGGCCGTTTCGAGCATATAGGGGTCTTTTCGCAATACGGGCCTGTAGACTTCCTCGAAAGCGTCAAAGCATTTCCCCGCCTCGTCAGAATCTTTGCAGTCATACGCGGCTTTTGCCCTGTAGTACCAATACGGAGGATACACCCGAAAATCTGCCTCCATAGCCTGAAGCATTCGTAAACGTCGTGAAGGGTCTGGAGTGTCCTCGACTGCGCGGGAAAAGTCATCAATACTTCTCTGCACGAGCCTGTACTCATCAGGAAGTTTGTAGCGGTTCATGAGATTCCATGATGATGTGAGCAATTGCTTTTGCAGGTCGTTGAAGTCGGCCAAGTCCTCAGTGCTGAGACGGTATAGATTATCCTCGAGGCTGCCCTTGAGATTCATGCCGCCGATCTGGTACTTGAAGTAGCTTGCTGCGCTGACGGATAGTAGTGTGCTGAAGCTCCCGAAAAATGCCCTGATGCCTCCTTCTTCGCGGATGGCTGACGCTGAAGACTTCCCGAAATCCGAGAGTGCACCGGAGATTGAGTGCTTGGCCTGTGCGGTGTAGGCGGTGCGTAGGCGTTGGGATTCGTCAGTGCGGAGTTTTTTGCGGCTGGTGATGTCAAGTAATTTTTCGTATAGGGCTGTGATTTCGGGGTCAGACCTGATATTTCCGAGACTGAGGTTGTTGATGATATTTTGGTATTCGTCATCGAGTACTGCCCTGCTCTGGGTGGTGAGTATCCTGTGTACGGAGACTACGGCCATGTTCAGCGCGAGCATGGTGTTTTGTGTGTCGTAGCCTTCGGAGTGCGAAAAGTCTTCTGCTGGATATGCAGGACTCCCGAAAAGCACAATCATTATCAGCGTACATAATATAGTGTTTCTCAAAGTATCACCCTTTCCGTGAAGTTATAAGCTCTGGATTGTAATAATATATCATGGATTTTTCAGCCTTCTTCAACTCAAATCATTACTAGCAAAAATATAGCAGCAAAGAAATTTCTTCATACTTGTGGAAAAATTGCATCAGATATATCATTTATATATACCACATTAGTAATTCACCGAACATTAACGAAATCTATATCTATAAGGAGGTAGCTTGACATGTCCGCCAAGCCTAATATCAAGCTGTCTTTTTCCGAGAAGTTCGCTTACGGAATCGGAGACTGCAGCGCAAATATCGTTGTCGCTCTCACAGGAACATTCTTATCCGCCTACTACACCGACACCGTAGGAATCGCCGCCGCCGCTGTGGGAACTATGCTGTTGCTGTGCAGGATCCTAGACGGAGGCTCTGATTTGCTCATGGGTGCACTCGTCGACAAAACCACCAGCAAATACGGCAAAGCCCGCCCCTGGATGCTCTGGACTGCTCCGCTGATGGCAATCGGGATCTATGTACTCTTCAACTGCCCCGAAGACCTCTCCGAAAAAGGCAAGCTAATTTACGTCTACTTAACCTACATATTCATGATGGTAATCGTCTACACAGCTAACAACCTGCCGTTCAACGCCCTATTGTCGAGAATGACCCTTGACGTTCAGGACAGGGCGTCAGCTGCAGCAATGAGGTTCGTGATGACCCAGATCACAGCTATCATCACTAACGCTGTTACGGCCAAGCTGCTCGCGTCTGTGGGCTGGCGGAAACTTTCCATCATCTACGCCATAATCGCAATGGTTCTGTCTGCACTATGCTTCTTCGGAGTGAAGGAACACGTCGGCGAAAACGACTCCGGTGAACTCAACATCAAAAAAGTCCCATTCCGTGAGGCATTCCCTGCGCTGGTCAGGAACAAATATTTCTACATTCAGGCTTTGCTGTTCATGTTCGTGTATATAGCTTACTGCTGCCCTCTTCAGACTCAGTACTACTATGCGAATATCATCCTTAATGACGTGGAAGCTATAGCCTTGATGAGCCTTGCGTACTCACTTCCTACGATGCTAGTGAATCTGATTGTCCCTGCTATGGTCAGGAAATGGGGCAAACAGAAAATATTGATACTGGGTTCTCTGTGCATGATAGCGGGTTCGGTAATCATAGGGCTTGCAGGTTCAGCGTTCACCCTTGCGATGTTCGGGGTATGCGTTCGCGGTGCAGGGATAGGGTTCATATTCTCGAGCCTGTTCGCTATGACTGCTGACGTTGTGGATTATGGCGAGTGGAAATTTGGAATCCGTTCTGAAGGTCTCGTGAACAGCTGCACATCTTTCGGGATGAAGTTAGGTATTGGGTTCGGGCTTGCGATTGGGAGCTGGATTATCGCGTTCGGAGGGTATGACGGCACAGCAGCGGTACAGAGTGCTTCAGCGGTGGAGGCAATCAAGTTCGCGTTTGGGTACAGCGGAGCGATTTTCTCGGTGATAGTCCTGATTCTGTGCATCATGATGAATCTCGATAAGTACATCAAGCAGATTCAGGCAGACCTTGAGGCAAAAGCTGCCGCAGAAAGGAACGCCTAAATCATGAAGTCATTCGGTCTGTATATGCGGGAAAATTTCAACTCCGGAGACGAAATCAGGGACGCAGGCCTGAAGACCCCTGAAGATGTCCGGAGGTTTGACGGAATAGTTTACGGCCCTGACTCAAGATGGAATGTCCTTGACATTTACCGCCCCAAGAGTGCAGAGGGAAAACTGCCTGTGATCATTTCGTTTCACGGAGGCGGATGGGTATACGGCGACAAGGAACGCTATCAATTCTACTGTATGAACATTGCTCGTTTGGGCTTCGCAGTGGTGAACTTCACGTACAGGCTTGCACCGGAGTTTCAGCACCCAGCAGGGCTTGAGGACATGAATCGTGTTGCAGGATGGGTGATGACTCACGCAGAGGAGTACGGACTCGACACAGCGAACATCTTCGGGATTGGGGACTCTGCCGGAGCGAACGGGATCGGACTCTACGCAGCAATCCTCACGAATCCCGACTACGCAGCAGTGTATGAGTTCTCTGCGCCGGAAGGTTTTGCGTTCAGGGCTGTGGGGCTGCTGTGCGGGACGTACAGAATCGACCTCCCGAACTATGACGACGAAGTAACTATGCCGCTGATTGCTGAGTATATGCCCAACGGCGGGACTGTTCCGGAAATGGAGGCTATGAACCTGTTCAAGCACATAACGGGGGATTTTCCGGCGGTGTTTGCAGCGACAGGGACGGGTGATTTCTTGAGAGTACAGCTTCATCAATTGGTGAATGCACTTGTCAGCAAAGATATTCCGTTCTGCGCGAGATACTATGTTTCTGGAGAAAAGGTGCTGGGACATGATTTCTGCTGCAACATCGGGCTGAAAGAGGCTCATGAATGCGTGGAGGACATGTGCGGATTCTTCAGGAAGTATGTGAAAAATTAGGAGGTATGTACAGAAATGAATCGTGTATGTGAAATATTGGGAATAAGCAAGCCCGTAATTCAGGGGCCTATGGTGTGGCTGACTGACGCGAAATTAGCAGCTGCAGTGAGCAATGCAGGAGGACTCGGAAGTCTTGGCCCTAACGCCGGACAGACAGCAGTAACCCGTGATCCTGACGGTACAGCCGAAAACATGAGGGCAGAGATCCGCAAGGTCAGAGCATTGACGGATAAACCTTTCTCGGTGAACGTCCTGCCGGTCCAGAACAGAGAAGACATCTATACTCCGCCGATGCTGAAGGTGATTTACGAGGAGCATGTGCCTGTAGTTACGTTTGTGGGAGAACCTGACGCAGCTATGTTCAGCGAGTTCAAGGCTCACGGAATCAAGATAGTGTACCGTTCACTGAACCCTACACCGGAAAATGCGCGCAAGGCCGAACAGTTCGGAGCAGACGTGATTGTAGCGACAGGGTTTGACGAGGGCGGAACACTTCCGGGTCAAGTGCTGGGGACGTTCTCAATTGTGCCGATGATTGTTGACGCGGTGGAGCATACTCCTGTGATGGCAGCAGGAGGAATCACTGACAGCAGGGGCTTCAACGCAGCTATTGCTCTGGGAGCAGAAGGAGTGTATTGCGGGACGGTGTTCCTGATGAGCAAGGAAAGCAGGATGGCCGAAAACGTCAAACAGGCTGTGCTGAAGGCGGATGCGCAGGATTTGCTGCTGTTCAGGACGATACCGGCGTATTACCGGTCGCTGCCCGGAGAATTGGCGGATGAGCTTGTTGCGATGGACAAGGCAGGAGCTACTAATGAGGAACTTGGCCGGAAAATGGGAGGCTTCACGAATCTGCGTATAGGTATGCTTGAGGGCGATATGAACCGGGGCTATGTATCCGTCGGAAACGGAATCAGCTTCATTCACGAAATCAAGACGGTCAAGCAAATCATTGACAATCTCACCAAAGACTTCTAGCTTTCAGAGCAATAATAGACCCCCAGAGAGATTCCGGGAGCTTTTTTTGTCTATAGTGAAGTTTTCCATGCCTTCAGCAATTCTCCATCTTTGCTCCTGTTTCTAGTCTTGTACGCATAAGCAGCATGTGCTTTCTGTGCGGTCTTGTAGCCGCAGCCTTTAGCGTCATCCAGAACTTCGCCGGTGTCCTTGTCGACAACTACATAACGTTTGTCATATTTACCTGAAAGTTTTTCGGACTCGATTACTGCGATGCTTTGTGCTGACATTATGCCTCCTCCTAACACAAAAGCGGAGAAGCAAATTCCTTCACCTCTCCACAAAATTCACAGCAGCTAAAAACTCAGTGTCTCACCCTCACGCGGAACATATACCCTGTCTGTTAGGCTGTTTCCCTTCACGAGTTCCCTGACTTCCTCGCTGCTGGTCATCGTGTGATTAACTGCGTCCATGTGTACGGCGATAATCTTTGCTTCCGGCATTTCCTTATACATGCGGATAATGTCATCTTTGCCCATGATCAGGCTTCCGTTTATACCGTTCACCATTGCATAGCCCGTATTCATCACGATAACATCAGGGTGATATGTCCTGAGCGCAACTTCCACAAACGGATGCCACGTAGTATCACCGACAACATACAGAGTCTTTTCACCGTCAGCCTGAAGAACGAATCCCATAGCATCACCAGCAAATTCAGCCCTCGCCGGAACAGAATACAGAGCATCCGGACCGTGCTGTCCTGCTGTGCGGGATATGTGGACGTTCCTGAAGGGAGTCTTTTTGCCGACAACCATAACGTTCGTGAATCCCTGTTCACGTATATTCCTTGCGTCTCCGGCATTCTGGACAAAAAACGGAATACCCTTCGGAAGAATCTCACGAGCTGCATCATCCCAGTGATCCAAATGCGTGTGTGTGAGTATCACTGCATCGATTCCCCTGACGACTTCCTGAATAGGCATAGGCAGATCGATTAACGGAATGCGTTTGCTGCTGTTCGGTGTGCCTGCAAACCCCGGATATGCTCCCTTCTCCGCTAAAAACGGGTCAACAAGAAAGACATTACCGGAGTATTCGATTCTTGCCGCAGCGTTTCTTATGTGCTGATAATTTATGTCTGACATTTTCAGTCCCCTTGCTACACAAAAACGGAGAAGCCGAGAAAGACTCCTCCGTAAAGATTCACATTATGGGTTTCTCAGCAGAATATACTGCTATTTTCCCGCTAAGTACTCGTTCATGCTGGCCGCCGCACGCCTGCCGTCACCCATCGCAAGAATGACCGTCGCAGCTCCACGCACTATGTCTCCGCCTGCCCACACTCTCGGAATGCTGGTCTTCTGGTTCTCGTCTGCAATGATATTCCCGTACTTCGTGACGTTGAGGCCTTCGGTCGTCTGCGCCATCAGCGGGTTCGAGTCATTCCCCAGCGCGATAACTGCCGCATCAATGTCGAGTACATGCTCTGTTCCCGGAATAGCTACGGGCTTTCTGCGTCCGGACTCATCAGGTTCACCGAGCTCATAGTTCAGCAGCTCAACGCCGATCAATCTGCCCTTGTCGTCGCCGATGAACTTCGTGGGATTCTCCAGGAAGTGGAAATCTACACCCTCCTCGAACGCGTGAGCAACCTCCTCGATTCTTGCGGGCATCTCTGCACGAGTCCTCCTGTACACGCAATACACTTTCTCCGCGCCGAGCCTGAGTGCTGTCCTTGCGCCGTCCATTGCCACGTTTCCGCCTCCGAAAACTGCAACCCTCTTCGCGTCATACATGGGAGTATCCGCGTGTTCACGGTCATATGCCCTCATGAGGTTGGAGCGTGTGAGATACTCGTTTGCGCTGAAGACTCCGATCAGGTTTTCGCCCTCAATGCGCATGAACTTCGGAAGGCCTGCACCTGTCCCGATAAATGCCGCGTCAAATCCCTGTTCCGTCAAAAGCTGGTCAAGTGTCTCAGTGCGTCCCACCAAAAAGCTCGTCTTGAACTCTACGCCCATTCTCTTGAGGTTCTCGACTTCTTTCGCAACGAGTGCCTTCGGAAGCCTGAACTCAGGTATGCCGTACACCAAGACTCCGCCGGTTTTCTGGAACGCCTCAAACACCGTAACGCTATGTCCTTCTCTACGAATATCCGCCGCAACTGTGAGTCCAGCAGGCCCTGAGCCGATAACTGCAACTTTTTTGCCTGTGTCTGGTTTCGGTGTGGGTACAGTGATCTGGTTGTTCGCTCTCTCCCAGTCAGCAACATAACGCTCAAGTCTGCCGATAGCTACTGCTTTTTCCGGAGACTTCAGCATTTTTCCGATGGTGCATTGTGCCTGGCACTGAGTCTCCTGAGGACATACACGCCCGCAAATCGCCGGAAGCAGATTCGTGTGCTTGATGGTGTCGACTGCGCCCTTGAAGTCTCCCTGCTGAATGTGCTTGATGAACTCAGGAATCGGCACTCCCACAGGGCAGCCCTTTTTGCACGGAGCTGAAGGACACTGTATGCATCTCTCCGCCTCGACTCTGGCTTGAGTCTCTGTGTACCCTAACGCAACTTCTGACATGTTATGCGCGCGAACATGCGGATCCTGTGAGGGCATCTCCTGCTGAGGAATACCACACCTGTCCTTATTGGCTAGTGTTTTTCCCTCAATGCCTGCCCAAATTTTCGCGGCTTCTTCCTGCAGCATCTCTGTAGTCTTGTGTTCACTCATGGTTACGCGCCCGCCTTTCCTGCATCAAGTCCGATTCTGCACTTGTGGTCTGCCTCTTTCTCCATGTCCTTGAAGGCAGTCATTCTCTGCATCATGTTGTCGAAGTCCACTTCATAGCCGTTGAACTCTGGGCCATCTACGCACACAAACTTGGTTTTGTCGCCGACCTTGACCCTGCAGCATCCGCACATGCCAGTGCCATCGATCATTATCGTGTTGAGTGACGTAGTGATAGGTACGTTGAACGGACGAGCCGCCGCCACGCAGAACTTCATCATGATTGCGGGACCTATTGAGACGATTTCGGAGACCTTTTCCTTCTCGCAAAGCTCCGTAAGCGGAACGGTAACCACTGCCTTGCGACCATATGAGCCGTCATCAGTTACGACTATAAGCTCATCACTTGCGGCCTTCATTTCGTCTTCGAAGAATAGCAGGTCTTTCGTCCTTGCGCCGATGATAGTAACTACTTTGTTGCCGATAGCATGATTCGCCTGAACGATCGGGTGCAGGGGAGCGATTCCGATGCCTCCGCCGACGCAGACGACTATACCGTCTTTCTTCTCGATGTGTGTGGGTTTGCCCAGAGGCCCAACGAGTACGGGGATGTTGTCGCCGACGTTGAAGGTTGCGGAAAATCTGCGGGTAGTAGCTCCGACGGTCTGGAACACGATAGCGATCCAGCCTTCTTCGGCATTAGCGTCCGCGATGGTGAGAGGAATGCGTTCACCGTAGTCTTCATCAATCTGGAAAATGATGAACTGTCCGGCCTTGCGGTTACGTGCGATTTCTGGAGCTTGAACCTTGTAGTAGAAAACGCTCTGGTCTCTTTCCTTGTCGTAGGAAAGCTGACGTTTTTCGAGTATCTTATGCAAAAAAGATTCCCCCTCGATTGTGTAAAAGTTTATAGTTATGATTGGGATAACTGGTAAATGATAAGCCCAATTCTGAATTTGCACAAGCATTCATAATTTGTGAAGTCGTGCGTGAATATTTTGTGTGTGTATGGAGAAGAATCACCCTCCGTGATGAATGACGCTCGATATCGCTGTGGGGTCTGCGATTTTCCGAATCAGAAGGCGTACATATGTGCTGCGTAACTTTCCGCTGCTGTCTTTGATGGTGGCTCTGGCGTTGAGGTCTCCGAAATTCGGTGCGTCTTCCCGCGTGTAAATTTTCGTCTTCAACGGAGAATCTCTCTGC